>JAGHCL010000011.1 GCA_021160485.1 Candidatus Desulfofervidaceae bacterium | reverse complement strand
TATTAAGACGGCGGTGGATGCTGGGGCACGCCTTGTTTTTGGCAGCCATTTTGTGCGGACTAATGCAAGAAGTTTCTCCTTTCCAGATAGGAATAAGTTTTGGGCACGCTTTAAAAAACATTCATAACCTTCTTTTGAGCTGTATCATTGTTTCTATTTTAATCTTTGCCCACAGTTTAGGAAAAACTGGCTATGCCGAACGTCTTATTCAGGCTTATCAGGGGGTATTCCCTTGGCCCCGGTTTAATCTGATGATGTTACCTGCCCTTATTGGTTTATTACCCATGCCGGGCGGGGCTATCTTCTCTGCTCCTCTTGTGGAAGGTCTAGCGCAACCCCTGAAAGTTCCCCGGCCACAGCAGGCGATGATCAACTATTGGTTCCGCCATACCTGGGAATATGCCTGGCCCCTTTATCCGGGTTTGATTTTGACCACACACCTGGGCGAGGTAGATCTTTTCCAGCTTATTGCTCTACAATTACCTTTTACCATTTTGGCTTTTGGGCTTGGGTATGTATTTCTTTTGCGATCGGTCAGAGCAGATTATGTGGAAAAAAAAGGTAGTTTCCTTATATTTTTTAGAGAAATTGCTCCCATCTTAACTGTGGTCGTATTGGCCGTGGGAGGCGAGGCTCTTTTTCACTTTTTACCCAGAGAAGTAATTATTGGTCTTGCTGTCTGGGTGGGCATTAGCTGGGTCTGGATGAAGCAAAAAATTAGTTTTGTCCAGATAAAAGAAATTTTTAAAGATAAAACCCTTTTGAAGGTCTTATACGCCGTGGTGGCCATCTTTTGTTTCAAACAGATGTTAAATGAGAGCAGAATTGTTTTTGCTGCTAGTGACTTTCTTACAGCCTATCATGTGCCCTTAGGACTTATTGCTGCTTTTTTGCCTTTTTTAGTGGGGCTTATCATTGGTCTTACCCTGGCTTTTGTGGGTACAACTTTCCCTCTGATTTTTGCCCTTATTCAAGCAGTACATGCGCCGGTATTGCCTTATATCATGCTTGCTTTTGCCTGCGGGGTAGTGGGAGTGTTACTTTCACCTATGCACTTGTGTTTTGTGTTGAGTATTGAATACTTTAAAGCAGAGTTTAAAGACGCCCATCAGCAGTTGTATCTGCCCTGTTTTTTTATGCTGGCAGGTATTATACTTTGGTTTTGGGTAGTAAAAATATTTTTTGTTCAGGGGTGAAAAATGAGTATTCCAGCCAAGTTGAAGGTTTTAAAAGCCATCTATGAATTTTATGATAATTATACAGGCGAGTCTTCCTTTGCCTGTACAATTGGATGTACTGCGTGTTGTACCCAACAGGTATTGATTACCAGCTTAGAAGGGAGTTTTATTATTTCTTATCTAAAAGAAAAACAGCAACTTTCATTGTTAAACAACGTTATAACCGAATTGCAAAAACCTCATTTTCGTCCTCTTATTACTACCAATGAGCTGGCCTATTATTGTTTACAGCAAAAGGAACCACCGGAAGAAACACCTTATGCGTCTGAAAGGCCTTGCCCATTTTTGAACAAGGGAAGATGTCTTATCTATGAAGTAAGACCCTTTGCCTGCCGGAGTTTCTTTTCCCAGATCCGCTGTGATATCACAGGCGAAGCTAGAATCCCTCCGCTTTTGCTTACTATTAATGTCATTTTTAATCAACTAATTGAACACATAGATGTACCAGGTATTTATGGTAACATGATAGATGTGCTTTCGTTTTTGCAGGAAGAAAGTAATTTGGGTAAATATTACCTTCAGCAGCCACTGACTGCTTCTGGATTACTGGCGAACAGACCCATACCCGGTTTTTTATATCCGCCAGAACACCAGCAGGAAGTGGAAAGAATATTTAAAAGACTAGCCTTAATCAAGATAGGCGATATAGATATGAAAATGGTGCTGGCAAGGATTTTAAGATTTGGAGAGAACTAATGTATAGGGTTGGTATTTTGACTGTTAGTGATAAAGGGAGTCGGGGAGAAAGGAAAGATGAAAGCGGGATGGTGATGCGGGAGATACTGGAAAAAGCGGGTTACCGTATTGTTGCCTATACAGTTGTGCCGGATGAGGAAGAAATAATTGCCCGACAGTTGAAACAATGGGCAGACGAATTAAATTTGGATTTGATCCTTACTACCGGTGGAACAGGATTAACTCCCCGAGATGTTACCCCCGAAGCTACTTTAAAGGTCATAGAGAGACCGGTGCCAGGTATTGCTGAAGCCCTGCGGATGGAGGGGCTTAAGAAGACGCCCCACGCCATGCTTTCGCGTGGTGTATCTGGCATTAGAGGACAAACCCTAATTGCTAATTTGCCTGGCAGTCCTAAGGCAGTACGGGAGGGATTGGAGATAATTTTACCAGCCCTACCCCATGCCCTGGCTAAGGTTAAGGGTGACCCGACAGAATGTGGGGTAGAAGCGTAGATGTGTTGAGCATATCGGTATAGAGCCCAAAAAGGCTTTTGGCGAAAAGCAAATGGTTAAGCGGTAAAATTTATGAGCCTTTAATTCTTTCCAGAAGCTGGTTCAAGTCAAACAATTTCGGGTTAATGGTGGGATTGAACTCTAAGGTTTCATAACTTACTTCTATCTGTTTGCCTGAAATATCTTTTATTTGGGCAGAGAGTACCTGTCCTTGAGTATTATAAGTAAAACATGCCGTCCATAGTGTATCTCCCATCCAATTTTTAAGCCTGATTTTTTCTACCTTTAAGTCGTGCCTGCGTAACCTGATTTCTTCTTTAAAGTGATTTTTTCTATCTACAAAAGAAAGGACAAAAGCATGTTTTTTTTCTTTAAATGTGTAGCGTTTGTAATCAATTAGCCAAATTTGTTTCCCTAGCATTATTGCCCATTCATCTAGGTTAAGCCCAACTGGGAGCCAGGTTGTGAGTGTCTCGGGCAAATTTTTTCCTATATAAACTTCTCCTTCATTATAAGAAACAATTTCAACTGTTCCCTTTTTTACCACAGCAGTTAGCAAAGGCCAGTCTAGAGAGGTAAAAGTGTCCACACGTAGGGCAACCGGGGTCCTAATAATCTGAATTTTGCCTATCCAGCCATACCCACTGTATTTAACTTTTAAGTTACCACAAAGAAGAAAGTTTGCGGGGTCTTGTTTTTTTTTATAGATAGCATTTATAAACTCTGGAGGAGCATGTAAAGGTGCTGTGCAGGCCGTAAGGGTTAAAAGGAAAAAAAGGAGATACCTTCTAAAAAAGTGCATCTGGGTTTTGCCTTTCTAAAATCTGCTTGATTTTGTGGATTTTAGACCGGATATCTTTTGTTCGGTCTGAGTGAAGTCTTATTGCCCGCCTATAGTATTTCAAGGCAGATCTCAGGAGACCATTTTTATAATACGCATCTCCTAAGTGTTCGGTAATGATTGGGTCTTTTGAGACAAGTTTATAAGCCTTTTTTAAAATCTTTAGTGCTTTTTTATATTGTCCCTTTTGGTAGTATATCCAACCCAAACTGTCCATAATATATCCATCATCTGGTTTTATGTTAAGAGCCCGTTTAATTAAATCTTCGGCTTCCTCCAAATTAATCCCCATTTCAGCATAGGTATAACCGAGATAGTTGAGGGCCTCTGCATAGTTGGGATTTAAAAGTATGGCCTGACGCATTTCCGCTATGCATTTATCCTTTAGGTTCATTTTGTCATAAACAGCACCTAGATGGAAATGAAGGGAGGCATTTTTAGGTTCTAGTTTTAAGGCCTGTTTTAACACTGCTTCGGCTTTTGAATAATGTTTCCCTTCTCCTAGGACATCGGCAAGAGCGGTGTATAAAGAAACATCTCTTGGATATTGAATTAAAATCCTTTCCAGAAGGGAAACAGCCTCTTCTATCTTACCCTGTTTGGTTAAAAGATAGGCACGGTAAATGACTGCATCCCTGTAAAGGGAAGAAGAAGGTGAGATTTCTTCCAATACGTGAATAGCCTTATCTATTTTCCCTATTCCTTCGTAGGCATGGGCCAGATGATATTTAATCTCATCCTGAGGAAAAGTCTTGGCTAATTCTTCTAGGAGTCTAATTGATTTTTTGTATTGTCCATGTTGAATCCAGAAGAGGCTAACTCTCAAGGCCTTATCTGGGGTGTTGGCAAAGGAGGAAAGGAGAGTTTCGGCTTTTTTTGCCTTTTTTTGTCTCAGATACAATTGAGCTAGAGCAAAGCAGGCCTCTGAATTTTCTGGATCTTTTTCTAAAATCTGTCTGTATAATTTCTCTGCCTTTTTAAACCTTTTCCGTTTTTCTTGAACCTGAGCCAATGTTATGAAGGCCTCTATTGAATCTGGCTTAAGCTGAATGGCCTTTTTTAAATATTTCTCAGCTTGTTTATACTGGTGGAGCGAGAGATAGAGACTGCCCAAATAATAGTAGGCATGATGAGAGTTTGGATCCAAAGAAAGTAATTTCTGAAAAGTTTCTACCGCAGCTTGATAATTTTTTACTTGGGTATAAAGATTGCCTAGGAAGAAAGTGGCCTCTTTATTTTGAGGAGTTATTTCTAGAATTTTTTTACATTCTTTGATTGCCTTTTGATAGTCTTTCTGATTGGTATAAATCCAAACCAGGAGAAATCGGACTTTGATATTTTCAGGTTGAATAGAGAGGGCTTGATTTAACCACTTTTGAGATTTATCAAGGGCACCTTTTTGAAGGTAAGCTCGGGCTAGATCTAGCATTACGCTAACTGCCTGCTTATCATAGAGGAGTGTCTTTTGATAATAATAAATGGCCTCGTCTATATTTCCTTTATGCATTGCCCTTTCTGCCTGGATAAAATAATAGTAAGCCAGGTGGCGTTCAAAACTTGCTTTAGGAGAATCTGTTTCTAGCGCAAACGAGGGAAAGGAGAATAAAAAACAACCAACAATAAAGAATATGCTAAACCAGCTTCTTATCTTCATATTTGCCTCTTTATAAAAGTAGTTTTTATAAAAAATAATCCCTAATTTGATTATCCCAACACCTGATTTTTTTATCTTTTTCGTTTCAGGACACTTTTTGTATTTAATCGTTACTTAATGATTGATTGCCAGGGCATCCTGATAATCTGGGAGTTCTTTTTGCAAATACGCTCTTATTTTTTTTAAAAGCCGTGATTCAATCTGACGAATACGTTCTCTTGAAACTCCGTGTTTCTTGCCGATGGCTTTCAGAGTAAGAGGTTTTTCAGCTAGCAATCTTAATTCTAAGATATCTCGCTCTTTAGGAGATAAGTCTTGTTTAATGGCATCCAACTTTTGCCTGAGCAAGGCTTTTATTTCTTCATTGGCCCAGAAATCTTCAGGAGAATCACCCTTAGCCGGAATAACTTCTTGGAAACTGTCTTCTGTATTTGGACTAAGAGGGGCATCTAGGGAAAGTTCACCTCCTCCCATCCGCTGTTCCATTTCTATTACATCTCTTTCCCTTACATTAAGCCGTTTGGCAATCAATTGCGGAATAGGTTCAAATCCCAGTTGGGTTAGTTTGTCTTTTTCTTTTTGCAGATTGTAGAATAACTTTCGCTGCGCCTGGGTAGTGCCAATTTTTACCAACCTCCAGTTGTCAAGAATAAATTTCAAAATGTATGCCTTAATCCAGAAGGAAGCATAATAAGGGAAACGGATACCCTTTTCAGGATCGTATCTTTTCAGGGCCATCATCAAACCAAGGTTTCCTTCTTGAATTAGATCCATCAGATTACTCATCCAGAAGTTCTGAAATTCCAAAGCAATTTTGACCACAAGTCTAAGATTGGAAGTAATAAGTCGGAAGGCTGCTTCTCTATCCTGATATTTCTTGTAAAGTCGGGCCAACCGCAACTCTTCCTCCGCGGTTAAGAGAGGGTAGCGACTGATTTCCCAAAGGTAGCGCTGGAGAATAGCTGTGCCTGAGGGTGTAGCTAAAGAGCTGGCCTTCTTTTCCGTTTCTTCCAGCACAGGCAATACAGAACACTTTTCTTCATCTACTTCTTCGGCTAGCTTTTCTACCCCTTCATTTTCTTCATAATCACTGTTATTTTTAATCATAAATTTATGATAACATAGAGAAAAAGGATTGCCAAGGAAGGGATTAATGAGAATTACTACGCCGAAAATCAGTATTTTATTCCCTTTACCTGCTGAATTTAATCTTCTTTTGGATAATTTAATAGAAATTTACATTAAGGCTTATGAAGGGTTAAAAGAC
>JAGHCL010000181.1 GCA_021160485.1 Candidatus Desulfofervidaceae bacterium | reverse complement strand
CTTTCCCAGGGTCTGCCCTTTAAAAAGGCCATCTTTGCTGTAGTTCATAAACTTGTTAGGGTTATTTATGCCTTGCTTACTAAAAGAGTGCTTTTTAACCCAAATCATTGCTTATAGTTGACTCCTTAAAAGAATTGCGCTAAATGTAACAAAGTTTACGGCCATGGTCAATAATTTGACAATTAAAACTATCATTCCTATAATGGAAATCGGTTGTTCCAAACAGCTATATATTACTCATTTACTGGAGGACTTCAATGCCTAATTACACCATCTACCCGTTAGTTGTGGGGGCAAAAGAAACAGACCAGGGCATGATGACCTATTTGAAGTTTTACGGAAAGCGCATCTGGATTCCAATTATCGTCTTTTACATCAAGGGCGGTGATAAGCACATTTTAGTAGATACAGGTCTGGAAGACTTTATGGTGCCGGAAGAATTAAAGCAACAATATGGCGTGGACATCCTCTATTTTGAAGACGCACTGTCCCAAGTAGGGCTCAAACCAGAAGATATTGACATCATCATTCACACCCATTTACACAACGATCACTGCGAAAACGACTATAAATGCCCTCAGGCCCAGATTTATGTGCAGAAAGCGGAATATGAATTCTTCTTAAATCCACATCCCATTGACCACCGGTATTATTCTGATATCCTGGATGGGCTTAACGTGGTCACTATTGAAGGCAATCAGGAAATAGTAGATGGCATTAGTGTAGTCTTCACTCCTGGCCATACTCCAGGAGGACAGTCAGTAGTCATCAATACTGCCCAGGGTAAAGCCATCATTACTGGTTTTTGCTGCAATGAAGAAAACTTTCCTAAAGTAGGCCCAGTTGTCACTTCTGGTATTCATATCAATGCAATTGATGCCTACGAAAGCGCCAAAAAGATTAAAGAAATGGCTGATATTCTTATCCCCAATCACGCCTGGTCTATTGCCCAGAGAAAACAGATTCCGTAAAAAATGACCCAGCATTTAAAGTGGACACCACAAACTTGTATAGGTATTCTTAAAAAGATTACGCAGACACTCAAAAATGGCCATCCGGTTTATCGCTGTGGCCGTAACTTTTATACCTTAAGGCCACCTGCCACTGATGTTAAGCCGTGCCACCTAGGACAAATTGCCCTTTTCTGGGATGGAAGTTATTTCTTTGGCCTGCTGGTCCTCTGGCAATTAAAAAGGCTAGGATTACCTTTTGCTATAATTACAGCCGAGGAAATCAAACAGGGCAAATTAAAAAACTACCATATTTTACTTGTCCCTGGAGGATGGACAAATCTTAAAAATGAGGCTCTAGGAGAAGAAGGTAGAAAAGCAATTAAAGAGTTTGTAGCCGCAGGAGGGAACTATTTGGGCATCTGTGGAGGCAGCGGTTTGGCTCTGGCAGAAAAAGACGGTCTGGGACTTATCTCCTGCCAGCGTAAAAAAGAAAGGAAAATTGCCAATTTTTATGGGAAAATCCACCTTGTGCCCATGCTCTCTCATCCGATATGGGAAGGTTTTTCAAAAAAGGCTACCTTTTATGTCTGG
This sequence comes from Candidatus Desulfofervidaceae bacterium, assembly GCA_021160485.1. Lineage (GTDB taxonomy): Bacteria > Desulfobacterota > Desulfofervidia > Desulfofervidales > Desulfofervidaceae > JAJSZL01. Next base: position 2,543 of record JAGHCL010000181.1, on the reverse strand, counting down.
TGGCCTGGGTTGTTTGCCTTGCCAGAATTTTCTGATGTTCAAATTCTGGCTACTTATGGTGAAATTACTCCGGATTTCTTTGTGACTGACCTGAATGTTGCTGATCTCAAAAAATATGATGAAATTAAAAAGTGGGAAACTCATTATCGGCTAAAAATTTCCCCTGAAAATATAAAAAACCAGCCCGCTATCATTGAAGGAAAATTTGGTAAAGGCAAGGTTATTCTCACCTACCCCCATCTAGACACTCCTAGCAATCCTTGGGAGGCATTAGCTTTATTTAATCTATGGCAATATCTTTCTCCTTCTACCTCTGGAGTTGGAACCAATCCTGTTCCGCCTCCTCTTTATCCTAATCCTCCCCAAACTGTCTTACATATAGCAAGAAAGCTAAAAAAGGCCATGCAGGAGTTTATGAACTTCGGCAAAAGGCATTTTTTGTGGTATCAGGTTAGCCCTTGGATGTTTCGGTGGCGTAAGGGCATTAGAGGATTCCACTATACCAGCCTTTACTTTCTTATTCTGGAAATAGAAAAATACCTTAAATATTACTCTTTCTATGTCCCCTTAAACACCATTCTTCCTTCTCTTGAAAGGCTCTCTTTACTTTTACCCTCCTTTTTAGAAAAGGCCAAACGCCTGCTTTTACAAGAGCGTCTTTATCTCAACCATCCTGACCTTACTCTGCTTAAAGCGCCGGTAGAAGATATCACTAGACTACGTCAGGAACTCTTTGGTCACACCCCGGCCTTCGGGGGAAAGTTAAAAGAAATACTTACCTATGTAGATAAAACCCTCATGCCCTTCCTAAAACTGGAGGGCAGTTTATATGAAATTACAAGCGAGATTGAAAAGTAATTTAAAATTTTGCCTTTTAATCTACGTTCTCACGTTTTACGCCTCTACGCATTTACGTTTTCTATATTCCACTGCCTGCTCTACCAAGGCCGATGCCCAATTCTCCGCACCCAGTGCATGAAGGTGCGTATAGGCAGCCAGCACATTTTTATAGCATAATCCATCGTGTTTCCCATCCACCCCATATCCCTTTTTCAATGTGAAAGCAAAGGTAGGCGTCTCTTTCCACTCCAGCACATAAGAATAATGAAACTCATGCCCTTTTAAAACTTGACCTACAGGGAAATATGGATTTGGCCCTTTAACTTCAGCTATGGTATAACCGTGTCCCTGAGGGCGTTTACTGACCCCAATCATGGTGGGAAAGATACCTACCATTGGATACTTCTTCCCTTGCCAAATCAGTTCTTTACATAAATACATCAAACCACCACATTCAGCGTAGATAGGTAGTCCTTCCTCAGCCGCCTCTTTTATTTCTTTGCGTAGGGAAACATTCGCAGCTAATTGTTCGGCATGGGTTTCAGGAAAACCTCCACCAATGTAGAGGGCATCTATTGCAGGCAACCTCTTCTCCTGCAAGGCACTAAACTCAACCACTTCGGCCCCCTCTCTGGCTAATGCCTCAATATTTTCCGGATAATAAAACTGAAAGGCACTATCTCTGATCACACCAATCTTTATTCCCCGGGGAGGTTTTTGTTTAAAAAGCTCCTCTGGTCTCGCCTTTAAAGGAGGTACTTGTGTGGCTATTTCCCAGATTTTATTCAAATCCAGATATTTTTTTACGATAGTAGCCGCCGTTTCAATAGCCTCTGCTGCCTGTGGGTGTTCCTGTGGCGGCACCAATCCTAAATGGCGGCCAGGGAAAGTTACATCCTTTAAGCGTGGTATAGCTCCAACCACAGGCAAATGACAATATTTATCAATACAAGCCTTAATAATCTCTTCATGACGTGCCCGGGCCAATTGGTTCAAAATTACCCCCCTAATAGGAACAGCCGGATCCATCTTTAAACATCCTAAGACAAGCGCTGCCGTGGTGCGGGTTACTTTGGTGCAATTGACGATTAAGATGACCGGAACTTGGAGGAACTTTGCCACTTCAGCTGTGCTCACACTTCCTTTTACATCCAGACCATCGTAAAGGCCCCGATTGCCTTCTATAATTGCCACATCTCCTTTAGTGGCATTAAACAGAAAGGAGCTATAAAGTTGTTTGGAAGGAATGAAAAATAAATCTAAATTATAACATGGATGCCCGGCTGCCAGTGCCAGCCAGGCCATATCAATATAATCAGGTCCTTTTTTAAAAAGAATAACCCTTCTTTGCTCTGTCCAGACCCGGCCCAGGCCAACGCTAATAACCGTCTTCCCAGCATCACCACTCAAGCCAGAAATAGCAATTCGCGGAATATGCATTACTTTTCATGCCCTGGCACTTCTAAAGTAGCACAGGTTCCCCCTGCGCATGAACGTATCGTAGACCGGGGAGTACTGCCGCTACTAGTAGAAATACTTACCCTGCTCATTACCCGTTCAAGTTCCTTACCTCCGCATTCCGGGCACTTCATCTCTACCTCTTCTTCAGACCGCACCCGAAAAAGCTCAAATACATGGCCACACCGCAGGCAACGAAATTCATAAATGGGCATTTCCCCCTCCTACTATAAATTATGTTATTT
>JAGHCL010000120.1 GCA_021160485.1 Candidatus Desulfofervidaceae bacterium | reverse complement strand
TTTATGCCTTGCTTACTAAAAGGATGCTTTTTAACCCAAATCATTGCTTATAGTTGACTCCTTATTTTATCAGTTGAGAGATAGCCTTAAATTCAGAAGCTGAGGCTGTTTTTAATAAATCAAACAATATGGTTTCTATATTGACAATATAAGCCCCTGCGTTTTTCATTAATTCTAGGGCATTGTGAGCATGGATGGGAGAGCGAGATGAGATACATTCCGTGGGCACAAACACTTGATATCCATTTTGCAATAAATCACGGCAGGTCTGCCAGACACAGATGTGGGCCTCTATCCCTAGCAGAATAATGCTTTTCCTCCCAATGGTTTTAAGGTATTCCTTTATTTCTGGGATATATCCAGAAAAAGAGACCTTGGAAAAGGTCTTTTCTTTATCTAAAAAAGGCTTGATCTGGGGCAAAGTAGAGCCTAAACCTTGCGGATATTGTTCAGTGGTAATAATGGGCAGGTCAAATATTTGACAGCCCTTAAGAAGTTTTACTGTGCTTTCTAACAAATCTTTTTTCCGGTTCATTACATTAAATAACTTTTCCTGTATGTCCACAACAAAGACTAACGCATCTTCTCTATTCAAAAACATATAATATATGCCTCCGCCAAAATCTGCCTGATTTTAATCAGCAAAAAAGGAATGTCAAGGGGTAAATGGGCAAAGCCCATCTACCCTTAACCTATCTACATCATAACGGCAGGAGGCCGTTCGGTGGGATAATCTTTGGATACGCCCTTTGGGGTGGCTGGCGGTGTTTCTTTCACATTTATAGGAGCGGTCAAGGCTTCCCTAAGAACTTCATCCATATGGGTTACCGAAACAATTTGCAAAGACTTCAAGATTTTTGTAGGTATTTCTTTCAAGTCTTTTTCGTTGTCTTTAGGGATAATAACCTTTTTCACTCGTCCCCGATGAGCAGCCAGAAGTTTTTCTTTTAGTCCGCCAATAGGTAAGACTCGCCCTCGAAGGGTAATTTCTCCGGTCATAGCTACATCTTTTCTTACTGGTATTTTGGCTAAAGCCGAAACTAAAGCAGTAGCCATAGTAATACCGGCGGAAGGGCCATCTTTAGGCACTGCACCTTCCGGCACATGAATATGAATGTCATACTTTTTGTAGAAATCGGTTTCTAAACCAAGTTGCTCAGCTCGGGTGCGGACATAACTTAAGGCTGCACGTGCGGATTCCTGCATTACTTCTCCCAGTTTGCCTGTAATTGTCAATTTGCCTTCGCCAGGCATAATGGCCACTTCTGTTTGCAGTAGTTCACCTCCAAATTCTGTCCAAGCTAGACCAGTAGATACACCAATTTCGTCTCTCTCCTCTGTCTGGGCAAAACGATATTTAGGCACTCCCAGATATTTAGTCAGACTTTTTCTGGTAATTCTAATTTTAGTATCCATTCCTTTTTTCACAATCTCTTTAGCTACCTTGCGGCAGATAGAAGCAATGCTTCTTTCCAAATTTCTTACTCCTGCTTCCTTGGTATAAGACCGAATGATTTCGTAAATAGCTTGCTCAGAGAAAGTAATTTGGGTTGGTTTCAACCCGGCTGCTTTTATTTGTTTTGGAATAAGGAATCTGGTAGCAATATGATATTTTTCAATTTCCGTATATCCTGGAATCCTGATAATCTCCATCCTATCTTGTAATGGCCAGGGGATGGTATGCAGGGTATTAGCCGTGGTAATAAAGAGAATTTCAGATAAGTCATAATCCACATCCAGATAGTGGTCATTAAAGGCATAATTCTGCTCTGGGTCTAAGACCTCTAACAAGGCAGCGGCTGGGTCACCTCTAAAATCTACTCCAAGTTTGTCAATTTCATCCAGACAAAAGACTGGGTTATTTGTTTTTACCTTACGCAAAGACTGAATGATTTTTCCAGGCATGGCGCCAATATATGTGCGCCTATGTCCCCTGATTTCAGCTTCGTCCCTTACACCTCCCAAAGAAAGACGCACAAACTCTCTCCCGGTTGCTCTAGCAACCGACTTGGCCAAGGAGGTTTTACCTACACCTGGAGGACCAACGAGACACAAAATAGGTCCTTTTACTTTTTGGGCCAGGTGTTGGACTGCCAGATATTCTAAGATGCGTTCTTTGGGTTCTTCTAGACCATAATGGTCTTCGTCTAAAATATGTTTAGCCTTATCAATATCCAAACGCACCTTAGCCTTTCGTTTCCAAGGAAGGGCAATAAGCCAGTCTATATAGTTGCGCACCACAGTGGCTTCGGCTGACATTGGAGCCATCATTTTAAGCTTATTCAACTCATGTAAGGCCTTTTGTTTGGCTTCTTTAGACATAGGCGTATTTTTTATCTTCCGCTGAAGCTCCTTAATTTCATCTTTAAAGTCACCCTCAGTTCCCATTTCTTTCTGAATAGCCTTCATCTGTTCGGTGAGATAATATTCTCGCTGCGTCTTTTCCATTTGCTTCTTCACCCGGGCCTTGATGCGCTGTTCTGTCCTGATAATTTCAATTTCTCCTCGAGTAAGCCCAAAAACCAGTTCAAGGCGTTTGTTAACATTATAAGTTCCTAACACCTTTTGTTTCTGATCAATTTTTATCGCCAAATGGGCAGCAACTATATCTGCAAGTCGTGGTATTTCCTCTATGGTAGAAACAGTGTTGAGAGTTTCTTGGGTTACCTTGGGATTGAGTTTTGCATATTCTTCAAAGGCAGAGATTAGAGAGCGTTTCAACGCCTCGGTTTCAACGTTAGGTGTAAATACTTCTTCAACTTCTTCAACTTCTACCAAAAAGAAGTTAGGATTGTGGAGATATTTAGCAATTTTGGCTCTTTTTTCTCCTTCTATTAACACTTTGACTGTACCATCTGGTAGTTTTAGCAGTTGGAGAATATGTCCAATAGTCCCTACAGTATAAATATCTTTTTCCTGTGGATCATCAATTTGGGCACTTTTCTGAGCTGCCAAGAAGAGTTTCCGCCCTAAGGTCATGGCGTGCTCCAAGGCGGCAATAGACTTCTTCCTACCCACGAAGAGAGGAATCACCATGTGCGGGAAAATAACCACATCTCTTAAGGGTAATAAGGGAAGAGTTATCATTTCTTTTGGGGAACTATTTTCTTCTTTCTCTTTACCACGATTAAAAGGAAACATAAATTTCTCCTCCTCTATTAAAACAAGATAATCTTTTCTTTTTATATAATAAGCATCTTTCTGACAAAGGGAAGACAAAAAGTGAAGTTTAAAGACAAGTTTTTAAGCAGTCCTGACTTTTTTTTCATAAATAACAAGAGGTTGTTCGTGCTTTAAAATTACATCTTCATTAATAACACATTCTTTGGCACCTTCCAATTCAGGTAGGACAAACATAATGTCTAAAAGGATGTCTTCAATAATGCTTTTAAGACCTCGAGCTCCTGTGTTACGACGGATCGCCTCTTGGGCAATTAGGTGTAAGGCTGCATCGGTAAATTTTAATTCTACACCTTCCATTCTGAACAATTTTTGATACTGACGCACAACCGAATTTTTAGGTTCTACCAGAATTTTTACCAAATCAGCCTCGCTCAAATCGTTCAAAGTAGCAACCACTGGAAAACGGCCGACAAATTCAGGAATTAACCCATACTTAATTAAATCCTCTGGTTGAACATTTTTGAGGATTTCTCCTATACTTTCTTTTTTACTCTGGATTTTTGCCCCAAATCCTAGGCTCTTTGTGCCAGTCCGGCTGCAAATGATTTCTTCTAGGCCGACAAAGGCACCACCACAAATAAAAAGGATATTAGTTGTGTCCACTTTTAGAAACTCTTGTTGTGGATGTTTACGTCCTCCTTTGGGAGGAATATTGGCAACAGTCCCTTCCACAATTTTTAAAAGGGCCTGTTGGACTCCTTCACCCGATACATCACGGGTTATAGAAGGACTATCTCCTGTTTTCCGCGAAATTTTGTCAATTTCATCAATATACACAATACCTTGAGATGCGCGTTCAATATCATAATCTGCTGCCTGAACTAAGGAAAGGATAATGTTTTCTACATCTTCACCTACATAACCTGCTTCTGTTAAAGTAGTGGCATCGGCAATAGTGAAAGGAACATTGAGCATTTTAGCTAATGTTTGAGCAAGGAGAGTTTTTCCACAACCTGTAGGGCCAATGAGTAAAATATTGCTCTTTTGGAGTTCTACACCATCTAACTCTGGACAACTGTTGACACGTTTATAATGATTATAGACAGCCACCGAAAGAATCTTTTTTGCCTGTTCCTGTCCAATAACATATTCATCCAAAAATGCCTTTATTTCTGCGGGCTTAGGAAGAGTAATACCTGTGCCAATATCTTCTTTTTCATATTCTTCAGCCAGAATTTCATTACACAATTCAATACATTCATCACAGATATACACCGAAGGACCTGCAATTAGCTTTCTCACTTCATCTTGGCTTTTACCGCAGAAGGAGCAATACAGCTTTTTATCTCTTCCTCTCCCACCCGGTGTTCTAGACATTTAATCCTCCTGTGATTCCCCTTGCTTTGTTCTACTTATAATTACTTTATCAATAATACCATATTTTTGGGCATCTTCGCTAGTCATATAAAAATCCCTTTCAGTATCTTCCTGGATTTTTTCTAATGATTGCCCTGTATGTTTAACTAAAATATCATTTAATACTTGGCGTAGCCGTAAAATTTCTCTGGCTTGAATTTCTACCTCTGTGGCTTGTCCTTGAAAACCACCTAATGGCTGGTGGATAAGGATGCGTGCATGAGGAAGGGCATATCTTTGCCCTTTGGCCCCAGCAGCCAATAACACAGCCGCCATGCTGGCAGCTTGACCAACACAATAAGTATGCACCGGGGCTTTGATATACTGCATAGTATCATAGATGGCTAATCCAGCCGTGACCATTCCTCCTGGGGAATTAATATAGAAGTGTATCTCTCTATCTGGATCTTGAGATTCCAAAAAAAGCATCTGGGCAATGATGAGATTAGATACAGCATCATCTATAGGGCTCCCTAGGAGGATAATCCGGTCTTTTAATAACCGGGAATAAATATCATATGCCCTTTCACCACGTCCGGTTTGTTCAATGACAATAGGTATTAGATTCATTTTTACTCCTCACTCGCTTGAGCGGATTTATTTGGGGGGGCTTCTTCGTTTTCTCCCTCTAACACTTCTTCCTTTTTCTCTACCTCTTTTATATCGGCATGTTCCTTCAAAAAGACTAAGGCCTTTTCTCCTATAATCCGAGTTTGAATGCGACTAATTACATAAGGATTTTGCATTTTTTCCAGAGGAACTTTTAAGTTTTCTGCAATTAATTTCAATTCCTCTTCAACTTCTTTTTCTTCAGCAGTGATATTTTCCTCTTGGGCGATCTTGCTCAAGATTAATTGTGCCTTCACCTTTTTTTCTGCATTGGGACGTAAATCTTCCTTCATTTTGTCCAGATTTAAGGATTTTCTTACCTCCGGTGTGGTAAATTGCAATGCCCTCTCTATCATACTCTCCAATTCTTCCTCAACTAAACTATCGGGCAATTCTATCTCAGCGTTTTCTGTAAGATGAGTTAAAATGTAATTTTTGATATATTCTTCTCTGATTTTTTCTTTTTTCTCCTTGATTTGCTCCTTCAGAGCATTTCTAAGTTCTGCTACCCCTTCGTAGTTATCTTCCAAAGATTTTACAAATTCATCATCTAATGGAGGTAATATTTTCTCTTTGATGTCCTTAATCTTTACATGGAGTTCTATCTTTTTACCTGCCAATTCTTTATTCTGGTAATCCTCAGGGTAGGTAAGTTCAATTACTTTTTCTTCCCCAACTTGAGTTCCTAACAACTCTTTTTCTATATCTTCATGAAGCTGATTTTTACCCAATTCGGCCATGTAATCATCTGACTTAAATGTTTCCAAAGGCTCACCGTCCTGATATCCCTGAAAAGATAGAATAACATAATCTCCTTTTTGAGCTGGACGGGGCTCTTCTATACTTTCTAATTCCGCATGCATCTCTCTTAAACGGTTTAGTTCTGTTTCCACTTCTTCTTCCGTGACTACAATAGGAGTAACTTCTACACTTACACCTTTATAAGGAGGTAGGTCAAACTCCGGAATGACTTCCATTTCTACTGCATATTTAAATTCTTTTCCTTCAACAAGTTTTTCAGGCTCAATATTTGTTTCTTTTAAGGGCCGGAGTTGGGCTTCTTTCAGGGCCTCAGGATAAGTTTTTTCAATTAGATTACTCAGTGCCTTGTTAAGTGCCTCTTCACGATAAAGAGATTTGATAATGGACATCGGCACTTTGCCTGGGCGAAATCCTTTTACCCTGACCTGCTTGCGAAGGTTTTGAAAAATGGTATTAAGTTC
>JAGHCL010000214.1 GCA_021160485.1 Candidatus Desulfofervidaceae bacterium | reverse complement strand
ATATAAATAAAACTATATTTTTTGTCAACAAAAAATAATTAGATGTTCCGCAACTTTTCCCGGAACTTTTACGTTGGCACATTCATTAAGATAAAGTATAACCCCTCCTGCTCTTTTTTCAACCAAACTAAGGATAATGTAAATACAGCAGAAATAGGCAACAAAGTTTTAACCACTTACCTGCATAAAAACTATTGCACTGTTTAACTATTTTCCATTTAAACACTTTCACGCCAAATAAAAGATTGCTTCCCTCTCAGGAAGTTCTCTTATAAAATTACTTTGCCCTTCTAGCGTGAATTATGACTGGGGGAATAAGCAAAAGGGCTGTGATAATTTCACCAATAAAAACAACTCTCCAAGATTCTGTAAAATCCCAAATAGCTCCCCCTGTGACCATAAATACAATTCCAAAAACGATAAGAATTCCTAAAAGACGTGCTGTTGGCATATCCATCCCTCACAATAATTTTGGTTTATAAATAATATAATTTTTAAAATTAAGCAAGTATTTTTTTGTTTACTCTTTGCCCCATCTTTAAACTAAACTTGATTTTTTCTTTATTAAGACTTCTTGTAGACGTCTTGGGGTAGCAGCAACAATAGTAAATTCTAAGTCATTAAATTTAATCACTTCTTTAGGCTTAGGAACCCTTCCAGCAAAATGGATTAAAAAACCAGCTAGGGTTTCATATTTCCCTTCAGGGAATTTGGTCTGTAATATTTCTTCTAATTCTTCTAAGTTAATATTGGCCTGCACTCGCCACTTATGCTCGTCTATTTCTACCACCTTCACCCTTTCTTCGTCATACTCATCCTGAATTTCTCCAAATATCTCTTCAATGATGTCTTCCAAAGTCACAAGCCCCACCGTGCTCCCATACTCATCTACGACAATTGCTAAGTGCATATGGCGCAGATTCATCTCTTTCAACAAAATACTAATTTTTTTGGTATCTGGCACAAAGAAAGGAGGTAAAAGGATTTCTGCCAAATTTACATGGCGATTATCCCCTTTTTGGCATAAACGTAAGAGTTTTTTAGCATGGAGGATACCAATGATATTATCAAGGTTATCCCTATAAATAGGTAAACGGGTATGTCCCTTTTCTATAATAAGGTTGACAATTTGACTGAGAGGCGTTTTTTCTTCTGCACAAACCATTTCAGGAGCAGGAACCATAATTTCCTTCACCGTAGTTTCCCGAAATTTGAAAGACCGAACTATAATCCTAGCTTCTTCGGCAGATAGAATTGCCTTTTTCTGGCCTTTTTGTAAAAGGATAGTGAGAAATCTTTTAAATTGTTCGGGACTTTGTAATTGCCGATCAAGAAAATAATAAACAATTTTTTGTAAAAAACGAGTAATAATACTACTGTCTTCGTCCAAGTCTCAACACCTCCTAAGGAGCGAAGATATAAGATAAAAGTTTATAAACCAAACGGGCAGCCAAAAAATCAGGAGCAACCAGACCTGCTTGAGGACAGAGCTCCATTACATCAAAACCAATAATCCGCTTCTTTTCAGCCACAGCCTTTACAATAGCTAGGACTTCATACCAATCCAATCCGCCTGGCTCAGGAGTGCCTACAGCAGGCATCTGTCCTGAGTCAAAACAATCTAAATCTATAGTAAGATAAACCTTATCTTTTAAATTGGCCAAAATGTTTTCTATCACATTTACTAAATTTTTTTTTACTTCCATTGCGGAAAACACAGGTAGGTTTCGTTCCCTGATAAATTCCGCCTCTTCTCTAGAGAGCGCACGTATACCTGCTGAAACAACGGGCACATGTTCCCATACCAAACGCATGACACAGGCATTACTGTATGGAGTTCCTTCGTATTCTAGGCGCAAGTCTGCATGAGCATCTAGATGAAGCACAGAAAACTCAGAATCCTGGGCAGCATGGGCTTCTACCATTCCCAACGTTAATAAGTGTTCTCCCCCCAGCATGACTATAAACTTACCTTGTGAGAGCCAGAATAAAGCAGTTGATTTTACCTTGTTTAACATATCGCGGGGAGAGGAAGTAACAGGAGTCAACTCTGGCAAGGTAGCAATGCCTAACCGATAGACCTCGTAATCTGTCTCCTCATCGTAATATTCTAACTCTTGCGAAGCTGCAATAATAGCCCGAGGGCCCTCTCGGGCCCCCGATTTAAAGGTAACAGTAGCATCATAAGCTACTGGAAGGATAACAATCCTTGCTGTTTCAGGATTAGCAAATTCCTTGCTTAATCCTGCAAAATTATATGGTCTCATGTTTATCTAGAAACAGCCTGGCGATCCATGTTCACAATTTCGGCTGTTTGGACAATGTTGTGGGGAAACTCTATACCTCTATCAATAAGTTTGATTTCTTTTTCCTTGATTTCAAACAATTTAACTACATAATCTATTGCTTTCTGGGCATCAAAAGTCTTACAAGAGAAAATATCTAAACTAAGGTAATTTTTCTCAGGGAAAGTGTGAATACTAATATGACTTTCTGCAATAATAACAAAACCAGAATATCCCCAGTCTTCAGGTTTTTTCCCTTCGCATCTAAAAACATAGGGAGGCATCACTTTGGTCATTTCCATTTCATCTGGATAGGCATCTAAGAAATTGTAAAGCAACTCAATGTCCATTAATTTGTCTTTATTGCATCCATAACCATCCAACATTAAATGCTGGCCGAATCCATAAGTTGTGTTTTTCACTTTTCCCCTCCTTTTAAAATTATTTTCGTCAGAGCATAAGAATTAAACAACACCTCCCCCTTCAGGTTTTAATACTTTTTATCTAGCAAATCACCCTATATAATACTGCCGGTTTCGTTTGTCAAGATTAGCGGGCAAGCTCATCTGAGGGGATGATGCGAATCAGAACCTTTTTAAAAAGCGCTTGTGGATTTGGTGGAAACTCTAATACCCAACCTCTAACACGATTTAAATAAACTTCCCGTCTAATACCATCGGCAGAAGTATATACCACACGAATTCCATTTACTGTCATATAACGATCTACAACAATATCTATCCTTTCTAAAAACCGAATATTCCCAGGACCAAAATCAGTCATCACATATTCACTTTCTGTGGGTAAATTTTCCTTACTCAACCAAAAGTGAGCTCCGTATAATTTTTGATAAGTTTGAGCAATCACATGGGCTTGTGCTTCTTTTATAATAAAGGCAAAGATTATAGT
>JAGHCL010000106.1 GCA_021160485.1 Candidatus Desulfofervidaceae bacterium | reverse complement strand
GTCAAATAAAGACCTAATTTTTTCTCATTTTCTTGTTTAAAATACCTTATCCAAAAATCATTTTTTAAGAATTAAGTTCCTTCTCTTGAGGGAAAAGAGGCAAATAACGATAAGAAAGAGAGATCACCAAAAGTGTCACTGCTACCACCATTCCAAAAGTTGCCCATTCCTGCCAGCTTGGCATATAAAAAGGCCATTTATCAAACGGATAGGTAGGCACAGCCGAACTCTGAAGCACCATGACAAAACGATTGATAGAAATGCCAACACAATCCATAAAGGCACCTAAAACGAGCCAAAATTCCCTTTTCCTCAAGGCAGGACAGACTAAAATTAAAGCTGGAATAACACCAAAAACACCAAGTTCGGCTACCAACAGCCAATAGCCATAAGAGCCAAACCAACCTTTGTAACAATCAGCAAGAGTCATTCCTTTAGAAGGTAAAACATGAGCAATCCAATACCAGGTATCAAGGAATTTAAATATCATGTAAACACAGAGTAAAGTACCTGCAATTTTACCCATAAGTTCCAACACATCGTAAGAAACAAGTTTTCTTCCCGTCACCTTTTGCATAAGCCAAGTAATTAACAGCGTCAGAGCTGGACCTGAAGCAATGGCTGAAAGGATAAATAGGAAAAATGTCCATGGCCAGACAAAAAATCCTGTTCTATATGCAAATGGACGGGTAAACAAGACACCAAAGGTGCCACCCAGCGAACCTTGGTGGAAGAAGGAAAGAAAGGTGCCTATAGCCGCAAAGATATACATATACTCATGGAAGTTGTGGCTCAAAATATGAATAAACCTATGCTTATCTAACTGAGGATTCTCCAAAATGGTAGGTAGATATTCAATGCATAAAACCAAGAAGTAAGTGCTGATGCAGAACGCCACTTCTGTCAGCATAGAATGAACATTGGCATACCAGAAAATATGCCATGCCCTTAAAGGTTGTCCAACATCAATGCCCAAAATCAGCAATGCCCCCCCATAACAACACCATCCAATAATAACAGCAATATTAATAATATTTTTCAGCTTATCAATCCCAATGATGTAACGCAAAAATCCTGTAAAAAAAGCACCTGCTCCTAAGGCAATGACACCTAAATCCAAAAAAATCCAAAGGGCAAATCCATAATAATTACTCATATTGGTTTGATTCAACCCCTTAATCAAACAAAGAAAGGTGCCATATAATCCCCAAAGCAATAAAAGTAAAACAAAACCAATCCAAATAGCAAATTTTTTAAAGCTGCACCTTTGGACTCCAGGAGGAATTAAAGCAGCATCCATCTTGCCTCTCCTTTATTTACCAAAATTTTTATATGCTTTATGTTCTTCTTCTAATACCCAATCTAGCCGTCCTCTTACCCATTCTTGGCGGCTGATGTAATACACACTAGGCTTGGACCCATATTTCTCTAACATCTGAAAAACAAAGGGTTTTTGTTCCTTAATAATTTTTGAAACTTTACTATTAGGGTCTTTTATGTTCCCGAAATAAATGGCATTTGTGGGACAAGCCTCTGCACAAGCAGGCAAATATTCACCATCTTCCAAGGCAACTCTACCCTCACTAATAGCCTTATCTCGCGCCCGTTGATAACGATGATTACAGAAAGAGCATTTTTCTACTACACCACGCATCCTGGTAGAAACATCTGGATTAAATCCCCTTTCTGTGCCTTTAGGATACATCGGATCCCACCAGTTAAATACCCGAGCATGATAAGGACAAGCTGCCATGCAGTATCGACAACCAAAACAGCGTGGATAAATCTGACTTACCACACCTTTGGCATCCTTATCCGTGGCCGTTGCTGGACACACATGCACACAGATAGGATCATTACAGTGCATACAAGGCCGGGGAACATAAACTACTTTGGTTTTTGGAAATGCCTCTCCATTTGTCACCCGATAAACCACTAACCAATTAAGACTGGTGTATTTGTCTGTTTCATCTGTTCTAACCGGAATGTTATTTTCCTGCGCACAGGCAACCACGCATGCCCCACACCCCGTACACTTATCAATGTCAATGACCATTACATACTTCTCCGCATGGCTCCATTCTTCTTTATGTCCGTGTCCCATGGCTCACCTTTCTCCATAATTATATTTTTACCAAGTTTGCTCTGCTCATGACACAAGAAGCAACACCGGTTGCTTCTTTGGTATAACCTAAAAGAGCATAGGCATTAACGCCTTTACCAGCAAGATATTCATCATAACCTTTATGGCCTAAACCTACAGGAACGGCAATTACACCTGGACGAATACATTCGTAACAATAAATTCTCACCTTTGCTTTTCCAAACGGTGTTTGTAAGTAGGCAATCTCTCCATTTTTTAATCCATATTTTGCCGCCGTTTCAGGATGAACCTCAACACACACCTCATTCCCTTTTAACACTGTATCTGGCAATTGCTTGATCAAATAAGGTGCACTACCTAAATTTTCAGCCAGAATAAACCTTTCACATGGAATGAGAGTAAGAGGATACTCTTTCTCGTTTCCTTTCACCTCCCATCCTGACTTTGCTAAAATGGTCGGCATGAATTTAAATTTCTGCTTCATTCCCTCTTTGGTTACATCCGGATTAAACCAAACACAGGTATTCAATTTATTCCACATAGCTTCAAAGCTAGAGGGAAGCTGCTCTGTAGAAGCACCATTAGCTAGCTTGCCTTGTCCTTTTTTATAAATCCTCTGCGCAATATCTCTTAAAAATTCTTTGTAATTAGACCAAGGTAATTGGTTTTTCAAACCAAGAGCTTCGGCGGTCTTTAAGATTACATCCCCTGGATGTTGTGTCTCATATAATGGCTTTATCACAGGTTTAGAAACACCAAAAACTGGATAATGTAAGCCTCGTGGCGTAGTTACACCGTCCCATCTTTCCAGATAAAACGGCATAGGCAGAACCAAATCTGATTGCAAGGCCGTGTCGTTTAAAAAGGTGCTAAAATTAACAACAAATGGGATATTCTTTACACCTTCATCAAATATCTGCGGTAGTTTGTAAGCCGGATTGGCCTCACAAATAATGGCCATCTCTACATAAGCCTTTTTATCGGCCACATCAGAAATAAAGGAAGAAATATCTTTAAAATTATCTTCAGCTTCTGGATAGAGATAGTTAATCACATCCTTAAAGAAAACCACTCCCCCTGATTTGTTGAGATTACCTACTAAAGCATTCAAGGCATGGATAGCTACTACCTCACTGACACCAGAAGAATTATACCCTTTACCTCTACTCCAAATGGCCAGAGGTCTCCTTGCTGAAGCAAACTCACGTGCAATTCTGATAATATCCTCTTTAGCAAGACCAGTTATCTCTGCTACCTTCTCAGGCACATAGGTAGAAACAAACTCCTTAAAGGCAGAGAAATCAGCCGTAGAAGAACTTACAAAAGAGGTATCATAAAGTCCTTCTCTTACTATTACGTGGGCTAACCCCAGGGCAAGGACAGCCTCAGTCCCAGGCACAAGGGGCAACCATTCGTCTGCTTTAGCCGCTGTGTCAGACATACGTGGCTCAATTTGCACCAACTTTGCCTTCGGTTTTAAGGAGTTCTCACGCCAATGACCGTAAATAGCCTGCATTTTAGCTGGAGCACCCCAACCTTCTAAAAGCTGACTCCCAAAACTCAAAATATAATCTGCATTTTCCAAATCAAAACCAATATGGACATTTGAGCCTTGCATGACCTTTATGGCCAAGGCAGCACCTCTATCTTGGTTAAGATGAAAGTAATTAGAAGTGCCATATGCTCGACAAAATCTTTTTAACAGACCAGACATTACACCAGAAGCAGAACCATCAATACAAAGGAGGCTTTCGGTTGCTCCTGAAGATTTTAATGAGTTTAACTTATTTGTAAGCAAATTAATGGCTTCTGACCATTCAATTTCTTGCCATTTACCTTCACCTCTTTCCCCTACTCGCT
>JAGHCL010000200.1 GCA_021160485.1 Candidatus Desulfofervidaceae bacterium | reverse complement strand
CAACCATTTCAGCTGGGGTCTATTTAGGACTAACTGGCGAAACGGCAGGGCGTTTCTCTTTTCTAATTGCCATTCCAGCCATATTTGGTGCTGGAGTGTTAGAATTGAAAAATACATCCACTCTACCTTCTGGGCTTTTTATCCCCTATATTGCAGGTTTCCTGAGTTCATTTCTTGCTGGGTTCTGGGCCATTCGCTGGCTTTTAAAAATCCTGGCCCGCACTCAAAACAAACTTGTTTATTTTGCTTATTATTGCTGGGTTATTGGGCTTATCTTCTTTTGGTTAGTGTAGCTTCCTCATAATCACTAACGTGTGGGTAAAATGGGAACCACTGATAAGGGGCGTGCTGAAAGAAAAGGTAATGGGTTCGCAAACAAGTCCTAATTCCTGGCAAATCTCCCATTCAGAAGCAATGAATTCAGGACAAGTGCGGGTATTGCCAAAGCTGTAAATCATTAAGCACCCCTGATAATTCAACCTTTGCAGGGCTTGAGAATATAACTTTTTTAAAGTAGGCAATATATCATTGTCTCTATCTTCCATTTTGAGTGTCTGTTTAATATATTCAGGAATGTTAGATAAATAAATCACATCAAATTTTTCTTCTAAGGTTGAGAGGGCTTCTTCTATAGGAAGATTAATAAGAGGATAAGGTTTCAACGCCTTCTTTGCCCGGTAAAAGTCTCTTTCGCTACTAAAATGGGGGATAAGATGAGCGAACATTACCTCGCGCCAAGGAGGAGAGGGAAAGTGTGTATGCCCTATTTGGGTATCCAGCCAGTTTTGGGCAAAGGTAGAAAGAAGGGGACGCACCCGTTGATATAGGTTCAACTTTTCATCAGGAGTTGCTTGAGGTAGGATTTTATTTTCATAAACAGGAGCAAATAAAGTGCGAAATTCCTGAAAGGAAAGAGCTTTTAAGGCAGCTCGTTTTAATTCATTAACAAAACAAGCCTTTGTGGCAATATCTACGGCAGTGATTTCCGCTACATTCAATGGCCAAAGCGTCAGGATGTTATCTCCTGAATCGGCAATAACAAGTATCTTTTTCTTCTCCCACTTAAAGCGACTCCATACCAAAAAAGGAAAATCAGTGGCCAGAATATAGGGGGAAGATTCAGCATCAAAACCACTCTTGCTTTTAAAACAAATCTCTAGGGCCCATTGGTAAAGGTTATTTTGAACGAGACTTGCTTTATTTCTCATTTTTTGTAAAAATCACCCCATTAAAGGAGTGGAAAATAATACATTTATTACTTGTAATATTCTACTCTCTAAAGGGAAAATCATGGAACATTTAACCACGTTAAGGGATTTATTTCAACAGACTGTTAACACCTATCCTCACGCACCCTTTTTAAAAATATGGGATGGAGAAACTTATCTCTGCTTTAGTTATCAAGAAATTTTCTCCTTAGTGCAAAAATTAGGTGCAGGCCTGTGCAAATTAGGCATAAAACCTGGAGAAAAATTCGTCCTTCTGGGAGAAAACTCTCCTGCTTGGGTTGTATGTTATCTGGCCCTTGTCTGTGGTGGCTGGGTAGTAGTTCCCTTAGACAAAGAATTAAAGCCCAAGGAACTTAGTAAACTTATAAAGTATGCAGAGGCAAAATATATATTTATATCCCGGAATATGTTGAATAAATTTGAGGGGATAAAATTACGCAACACCAAATTTTATGTTTTTGACCCATTTTTACAGGTCCGAGACGATCTCTCGGAGCTCATGGTAGAAGACAAACACTGGCAAAGGCTATATGCAGAAGCAAGCATTCAGGGGAGCGACCTGGCCTCTATCGTCTTTACTTCTGGCACCACGGGGACAGCCAAAGGAGTTATGCTTACTCATTATAATTTTGTCAGTGATATTATTGCCTCATGTAACCGCATTGACCTTTCTCGTAAGGATGTAATGTTGCTTATTCTACCTCTTCACCATACTTTCCCTTTAACCGCTGGTTTTTTTATCCCTATGTATAAAGGCGCCCGCATAATAATAGAAAATAGTAAAACGCGTGTTCTAAAAACCCTTCAGGAGCAAAAACCGACAGTACTTATTGGTGTCCCTAGATTTTATCAACTCTTATATGACCGCATAGAAAGCGAAGTAAGAAAACGAGGCAGGTGGAAACAATGGCAAAAAGCCTTAAATTTGGTAAAGAAAGTAAAGCAAAAGACCAGCATTAATATTGGACGCTTGATTTTCCGCAAATTACATAAGCAATTAGGCGGTAAGGTAAGGTTGTTTGTCAGTGGTGGTGCCCCTTTGTCCTCAGCCCTAGCTCATAAATACTATCTGTTAGGTATTCCCCTGCTTCAAGGATGGGGCATGACTGAGCTGTCGCCAGTAGGCAGTATCCTCCCTTATTCTAAATGGCGGTTTTATTTTACACGGTATTATGAAGAAAGGGCCACTACTATTGGTCCACCGCTAGATGGCGTCAAAATTGAACTTATTGACGTCCCCGAAAAGGGTCTCTATGCCAATCTTGGTTTGAAAAAAGGTGAACTTGTTGTTTCCGGTCCCATTGTTACACCTGGATATTACAAAGACGAGGAAGCAAATCAAAAAGTTTTCATTCCTATAAACGGTGGAATCTGGTTTAGGACTGGTGATATAGGAAAAAAAGACGCTGAAAGTAATTTATATATTACAGGGCGTGGTAAATATATTATTGTTACACCTGAAGGGAAAAATGTTCATCCAGAAGAAGTAGAAGATATCTTAAATCAAAGCCCTCTTATTCAAGAGTCCCTTGTTTTAGGGCACAAAGAACATCAAGGTGAGAGGGTAGTTGCCATTATTGCTCCGCATGCAAAAAATCTCAAAAATTATTTAAAAAAAGCAGGGCTGAAGTTTACCTGGGAAAATATTTATGAAGTCATTTATAAAGAAATGCAAACTCAATTAAAACAAATTTCTAATTACAAATGGCCCTCT
>JAGHCL010000146.1 GCA_021160485.1 Candidatus Desulfofervidaceae bacterium | reverse complement strand
TTATAAGACATAACCTCTTGCCCGTGAGTGTGTTTTCACCTTTTAGATGAATATGTCTTTTTAAAAAAATTGCCTTATTTTAGCACACTTGCGGGGTTTCTTGTAGGGCAAATGAGGATTTTGGGTTAAGTTGTGCCCTTGCCAAATTGATGTAAGCACATTATATTTAGCCCATGTTTGAAAAGGCGAGTTTGGCCGAAGCGATAAAACACCTGCCCAAAGCTAGGATATTGGTTTTGGGCGATGTTATGTTGGATGTTTTTGTCTGGGGTCGAGTTAATCGCATTTCTCCAGAGGCACCTGTGCCAGTGGTAGATGTCATGGATGAATCCCAGCGTTTAGGAGGAGCAGCCAATGTAGTGAATAATCTTGTTTCTCTGGAGGCGCAGGTAATCCTAGCTGGTGTTGTTGGCAATGATGAAATAGGAAAATTACTGATAAAGGAAGTAAAAAAACTAGGGGTTGACCCAGCAGGTTTAATCATAGACGAAGACCGTCCGACTACTGTAAAAACACGCATCATTGCCCATAGCCAACAGGTAGTAAGAGTGGATAAAGAAAAAAGGCAACCTCTTAAAGAGAACACTATAAAACAGCTTTTAAATTTTATTGAAGCTCACCTGAATGAACTGGATGCAATTCTTATTTCTGATTATGCTAAGGGAGTTATCTGTCCAAGTTTAATAGCCGATTTAAAAGTCATACTTAAAAATAAAAACATCCTTGTCACTGTTGATCCAAAGGTAAAAAATATCCACCTTTATAAAGAAATGACGCTGGTTACACCTAACCATTATGAAGCCATTCAGGCCAGTGGTTTTAATGGTATTACCGATGTTTCCGAAGAGCTTATCATCACGGCTGGGAAAAAATTACTGGCCATGCTCAATTCCCAAGCCGTCCTTATCACCCGTGGTGAAGCTGGAATGAGCCTTTTTGAAAAAAACGGTGCTATCACTCATATCCCAGCAGTAGCCAAAAAGGTTTATGACGTCACTGGGGCTGGAGATACCGTAATTGCTACCTTGACCGCTGCTTGGGCAAGCGGGGCCAAACTCAAAGAAGCAGCTATCCTGGCCAATCTGGCGGCTGGGATTGTAGTGGGAGAAGTAGGAACGGCTACCGTAAGCAGGAATCAACTCTTACAAGCACTGACATGAGCGTATTAAAACCGCCGCTACCGGCCAAACTTATTATGAGCCTTATTTTTCATGAACCGGAACAGTACAAACAGGTTATAGAAGAATTGAGCCATTTATTCGGTTCTCTTGATTTTATCAGCGAAGTTTTGCCTTTTGACCATACAGATTACTATTATGCTGAAATGGGAAAACCACTATGGCGGAGATTGATTTCTTTTGAGTCTTTAATCTCACCAGAAGACCTTCCCTCTATCAAAAATAAAACCAATGCTTTAGAAAAAAATTTTACAAGAGAAGGTAAACGAGAGGTCAATATAGATCCTGGTTATTTGACCGCTGAACGTTTGGTGCTTGCTACTGGGAAAAACTACACTCATCGCATCTACTTAAAAGACGGCGTTTATGCTGATTTAACCCTTATTTATCAAAAAGGAGACTTTCAGCCCCTGCCTTGGACCTATCCTGATTATGCGGGAGAGTCAATAAAAGGCCTTCTTCGCCTCATCCGCAAAAAATATCTTTATCAGCGCAAAGAAAGGAAAACACCATGAAAAGTATGACTGCCTATGCCCGGGGTGAAACCACCTGGGAAAATTTAACCATTACGCTGGAAATGCGAACCTTAAATCATCGTTACCGGGATATTATCCTAAAATTACCTCAGAAACTTTCACCATTAGAGGAAAAAGTAAAGCAGTTCATTGCTGAACATATTGCCCGGGGTAGGGTTGAGTGCACGGTAAAAATTTCAGGAGACATGGAAGGCTTACCTAAGCTCACGGTGAACTGGGAAGCAGCCAAGATTTATTACCACCTGTTAGAGGAACTTAAAAAAGGCCTACATTTAGAGGGCAATATTAGCTTAGACATGTTTTTAGGGGTAAAGGATATCTTTACTACGGTTGAAGAGGATGAACACATTGAAAAATTCTGGTCACCTTTGCAAAAACTGCTAGAAGAGGTGTTGGAAAACATAAATGCCATGCGCATTAAAGAGGGAGAAAATCTAAAACTAGATTTAGAACAGCGCTTACAACTTGTGCACGAGCTCTTGAATAAAATTCAAGAAAGGGCCCCTGTGGTTTTAGAAAATTATCGGAAACGACTTAAACACCGAGTAGAGGAACTCTTGGACAATGAAGTAGATGAAATTCGGCTGGCACAGGAAATAGTATTTTTTGCGGAACGCAGCGATATTACTGAGGAAATCGTGCGTTTAAAAAGTCACCTTCATCAATTCAGAGAATTATTTTCTACCAATGAACCTGTCGGACGCAAACTAGACTTCCTTTTACAGGAAATGCATCGGGAGGTCAACACGCTGGGAGTAAAGGCAAATGACTTTCTCATTAGCCAGCAAGTGGTAGAAATCAAGGCTGAAATAGAAAAAATTAGACAACAGGTGCAAAACATTGAATAAACTGCATTAATTAGGGCTAGAAATCAAACGTCATGCTTACTTGATATTCAGGCAAGCCTGGGCTAGACAAACTTTGTCCCGGATATAAAAGCCAGGCCGACACATAATAATTTCCAACTTAGGTAGGTCCTTACGTAATTCCTCTAAAGGTCTTTTCCTTCCAACAATAAAAGTCAAAGAGGTGTTTTGCATTCGCTTAGCTACTTCTCCAGGATCATTTATTTTTTCCACCTTATGTTGGGTATAAAAGACCAGGCTGGGTTGAAAGTAATGATAGGCAATAATAGCCGCATCCTTTTTTAACTGTTGCTTTATCTGGAGGGCAAAGGATTTGGTAATTTTATACTGGTCTATGGCCGGCACAGCCCAGTTAACGAGGGCCAGGATAAATAAATAAGCCCCTAAAAACTGAGAAAGAACAAGTCGGGCATGTTGTCTCTGTCGCGAGAAGTAAAGCCCTATTTGCCATGAAATTAAAGGAATAAATCCCAAAAAGGCAATCCAGCCCAGACGGGGATAAAATTGGGCTAGGGCAGCCCCACCGCCAAAGAGGAGTAACAAGGCAAAAAAGCCATTAAAATGCAAGAAGCACTTTGTTACCCAGACTGGCATTTCTTTTAAATAAAAAGCAGTCAAAACAGCCAAGGCAGGAAAGATTGGGTTAATGTAAGTAGGCAATTTTGTCCGGGCAAGGGAAAAGAAAAGAATAAAAATGGTTATCCAGAGCCAGAGAAACATTTCCGGATTACTCAGAGCTCTTTTCACTCGGTGTTTATGTCCTGTCCATAGGAGATGTGGTAAAAGACCACCCCAAGGGAAAAAGATAAAAGGTAAAATTACAATATAAAAGAAAAATGGGGCCTTATGGCCCTCCATCGGGTTTAAAAAACGGTGAATATTATGTTTAAGCAAGAAACCTTCTTTACCTACTAAAAAGGCACCGTGGGTTTTAATACCCACTAAGACATACCAAGGAAGGGCAACCAAGAAGAAAAGAAGTAGCCCTTTAGCTAATCTGGTCTCTTTTAAAACAGAAAAATCTCTTTTTATAACTAAAAACACAAAAATTGTAGTTAGAGGCAAAACAATCCCCATAGGACCTTTAGCCAGCACGGCTAGGGCCATCGCCAGAAAGAATAGATAAAAATAAACCCCACGGCGGGTTTCATACCCCAGAATAAAACTAAAAATAGCCAAATTGATAAAAAAGATAAGGGCAGCATCTGGTGTGGCAATGCGCACACTGATATTGAAAAACAAGGTTGAAAGCAATATTAAACCAGCCCAAAGGCCAGTGGGCCAAAGAAATAAACTGTTTCCGGCCAAAAAGACAAGGATGACAGTTGCTACTCCAAACAGGGGAGAAAAGAAACGGGCACTAAACTCATTGACACCAAAAATTTTATAGGCACTCCACATACACCAATAAATAAGGGCAGGTTTATCCGTTCGCAGTTCTCCATTAAAAGTAGGCACAATCGGATCATGGCGTATCATCATCTCTCTGGCGCACTCGGCATTATTTGGCTCATCAATGTCCCACAATGAGGCTTTATCTAGTGCAGAAAAGAACAAAAAACCACTTAATAAAATAAGAAGTAGAAAACAAACTGTCTTTTTCACTATCAACATGGGGTTTTATTTAACAGAAAGAAAGGCAGAAAGCAATGCTCTTCTCCCCTTGTCAGGTAAGAATGGATAGATTATCATGCTGATATGCGGGCTTTATATTATCCTTATATCAGCCTGGAAACCAGACAGGCTGGGGCATTAGTAGATTGCTTTAAAGAACTATTCGTTCTTGCTCCCCTAGCCCTTCGTCCTCGTTTTACTTTACCAAAGGTAAAGTTCATTGACCCCTTGCCTAAAGAATGGCAGGAAAAATTTAGAAACATCTTAAGTGAATATCGACTTTTTAAGCAAACATACACTGACAAAACCTTTTTAGAATATTTAAAGTTTGTCCCTCCAGAGTCACCTGACGATGAAGGAGTTTCCAAACTTACCCGCTTGCTCCGAGGGAAAATGATAGAAAAAGAGGAGAAATCAGTCCCTGGAGAAGTAACAAGCAGCCTCTTTCTCCATCTGGCCCAGGAATATAGCAGTTACATACAGGAAATTTATCAACGGTTAGAGCAGGTGCGTTTACAGGAGCAAGCTCTTAAGGAAATCATGGATACAACTTCAGAAGTAAACATCCCTGAAATTCCTGAAGTCAATTTAAATTATATTCATCCTGACGAAGATTTACGCAACTTTGTAGACAAAATTTTAAAGGCCTTTAACCAACTATTGGCTACACAGGAAGATAAAGAAACTTTCCCCATTTGTGTAACGGATGATGAGGTCGTCCATCGTTATCTTAAAGAACATTTAAAAGACATCCATTCCTTTTCTTATACCCTTTATTTCCCTGTGTCTACGGGAAACTTAGCCTCTTTCTGGGAAACCTTATTAGAAGTCCCCTGTGAGGAGGATCATGAGATTCTGAAAGAAATACTTTCTCCTTATCTTGCTCCTTTGCCTAAACAAGTAGCTTTAGAAATACTCCTGCTTCCTAACTTACCTGCAGACCAGGCTTTATTAAGTATTGAAAATAAAAGAACTCTTGTAAGAAAGAAAATAAATGGAGTATTATGTCTTTGGAAAGGAGAAAGCCATGCCATTTAGAGTGGAAGTCGGCTTTAAACCTGGAATAAAGGATGCCCAGGGAGAGAAAATTGCAAATAAGATCAGAAACTTCTTGGGCATTCAGGTAGAAAGCGTAAAAACCATTTTTGTCTATACCATTGATGCCGAGTTAACTTCCGAAGAAGTTGAGCTCATTGCTAGTGGCCCTTTTAGTGATTCTATTATTCAAGATTACGCCATTGATCGCCCTTTGAGCACTGACTTTGACTGGTCAGTAGAAGTCGGTTTCAAACCCGGGGTTACGGATAATGTAGGTAAAACCGCTAAAGAGGCAATAGAATGGCGCCTAGGCAGAACCTTAAGGCCTGGAGAAGGTGTTTACACTTCTATTCTTTATTTACTCAAAGGAGAGGGATTAAATGAAGAAAGTGTTGAGCGAATAGCAGTAGATTTATTGGCCAATACACTTATTAACCGCTATCACATTACTGAACGGGCAAAGTGGGATGGAAGTGTCTTACTTTACGTGCCCAAGGTGACCTTTGTTAAGGAACCTGTTGTTGAACGTTATAACCTAAGTCTCATGTCTGACGAAGAACTTATAAAGTTAAGTAAAGACCGACTTCTCGCCTTAGATTTGAAAGAAATGAATATGATAAAGCGCTACTTTGCTGACCCGACTATAGTAGAGGAAAGAAAAAAGGTAGGACTTGATGACCGGATTACCGATGTAGAACTTGAAGCCATTGCCCAAACTTGGTCTGAGCATTGCAAACATAAAATTTTTAATGGTATTATTCATTATCAGGACGAGGAGACTGGAAAGACTGAAGTTATAGATAGCCTCTTTGATACCTATATTCGCCGTGCCACTGATGAAATCAGAAAGGCCAAAGGCAAGAAAGATTTTTGCCTTTCTGTCTTTAAGGACAATGCTGGAGTCATTAAATTTAACGATAACTGGAATCTCGTTTTTAAAGTAGAGACACACAATTCTCCTTCAGCCCTTGACCCTTATGGTGGCGCTTTAACAGGTATTGTTGGAGTAAACCGTGATCCTTTTGGCACAGGTAAAGGGGCTAGGTTGATTTTTAACACCGATGTGTTTTGTTTTGCTTCTCCTTTTTATGACAAACCATTACCTCCCCGGTTGTTACACCCCCGGCGTATCTTTGAAGGGGTGCGGGAAGGAGTAGAACATGGGGGAAATAAAAGTGGTATTCCCACGGTGAACGGTTGTATTGTCTTTGACGACAGGTATCTGGGTAAACCTCTGGTCTATTGTGGCACTGGCGGCATTATGCCGGCTGAAATAGGAGGAAAACCTTCGCATTTGAAGCAGGCCAAACCTGGGGATTTAATTGTTATGACGGGTGGACGCATTGGTAAAGATGGCATTCACGGTGCCACCTTTTCTTCAGAAGAGTTGCATGAGGGTTCCCCAGTAACAGCAGTTCAAATAGGAGACCCTATTACCCAGAAGAAGATGTTTGACTTTCTTTTAATCGCACGGGATAAGGGCTGGTATAACTCTATTACCGACAATGGAGCGGGTGGGCTCTCTTCTTCAGTAGGAGAGATGGCTAGGGAATCAGGAGGGGCAGAGTTACATCTAGATAGGGCACCATTAAAATACCCTGGTTTGGACCCCTGGGAGATTTTGGTTTCAGAATCTCAGGAACGGATGACCCTTGCCGTGCCTGAAGAACACATTGCTGATTTTTTGGCGTTAGCCAAAAAGATGGATGTAGAAGCTACTGTTCTGGGGAAGTTTACAAACACAGGAAAATTCCATGTGCTCTATAAAGAAAAGACAGTGCTTTATCTAGACATGGACTTTTTCCACAACGGTGTCCCTAAAAAGGAGATGGTAGCCAGGTGGACACCTCCTAAACACAAAGAACCTATGTTTGAATGCCCTGAAGACTTAACCGAAACATTAAAAACCATATTAGGCCGCCTCAATATTTGTAGTAAAGAGGGAGTGGTAAGGCAATATGACCATGAAGTGCAAGGGGGAAGTAGCTTAAAACCCCTGGTGGGAGTATGGGATAATGGCCCGAGTGATGCCGCTATTATTAGACCCCTTCTTGATAGCTACGAAGGAGTTGTGGTTTCAAATGGCATTTGCCCTCGTTATGGTGATATAGATACCTACCACATGGCTGCCTGTGCCCTAGACGAAGCAGTGAGGAATGCTATTTGCGTAGGTGGAAGCTTGGATCACATGGCCGTTCTGGATAATTTCTGCTGGTGTGATCCCATTCTTTCTGAAAAGAACCCGGATGGGCCGTATAAACTGGCTCAACTTGTCCGGGCCAATCAGGCCCTTTATGACTATACTACCGCTTATGGAGTGCCATGTATTTCAGGTAAAGATAGTATGAAAAATGATTATCGTCATGGGGATATTAAAATCTCTATTCCTCCTACTATTCTGTTCTCTATTATTGGACGCATAGAAGATGTGCGCAAGGCAGTAAGTATGGATGCTAAACAGGCAGGTGATTTAGTCTATGTGCTGGGTATGACCTACGATGAATTAGGGGCAAGTGAATACTTTGCTCACCATGGTATTATTGGCAATAAGGTGCCCAAAGTGAGGGCAGAAGAAGCCAAAAGACTTTATGAAACTTTGCATGCCGCCATGATGGCTGGATTGGTGTCCAGTTGTCACGATTGCTCAGATGGTGGGCTGGGTGTTGCCTTGGCTGAAACTGCCTTTGCCGGTGGATTGGGGCTTGAAATAGACTTAAGGGCTGTGCCTTATACTGGAGAAAAAAGAAATGATTATATCCTTTTTTCCGAGTCTCAAAGTCGGTTTGTCGTTACCGTTCACCCTGAGTATCGCCAGTCTTTTGAGCGAAAGATGAGTAACTGCATCTTAGCCCAAATTGGGCAGGTGCGAGCGGATCCAGACTTTATTGTTACAGGCCTCAATGAAAAAATAGTAATAAAAACAGACATTTATACCCTCAAAAATGCCTGGCAAAAGACATTGGCAGATATTGGACTTTAAAAAAATATCCAATTTGAAGGAGTTAAGACTAGACGAGTTTATGGGGTTAAAGGGTTTATAGAATCTTAATTAACCCAACGAACTCAATAAACACATTAACTCTTGAACGCAGGGATGCATCTACGTTTTAAACCCATATTTTGTCAATACTTGTTTAAGTTTGTCTAATACAAGTGGCTTGGAAAGGACATGGTCTATTTTATGCTTCTTGAGTTCTTCTGGCATTACCGCCGCTCCCCATCCTGTAAGTAAAACTACAGGTATATCTGGTTTAATCGCTTTTATCTTATCTGCCAGCTCAAAACCACTTATTTCGGGCATACCTAAATCGGTAATCACCAATCCTATTTCTTCAAGGTGCTGGTTGAACAATTCCATTGCTTTCTCCGGTGTTTCAGCCTTCAGGGTATCTAAGCCCAGGTTGGTTAAAATCTCAGAGATAATGTTCAGGATTTCGGGCTCATCATCAACGACCAAAATTTTGAATTTGCCTTCAGAAAGCTTTGAAAAAACAACCTGTTTTTCTTTTTCTTCTTTTGCTTCCATAGGGATAAGTTCTGGTTGCACAATTGGCAAGGAGATATAGAAAGCTGTTCCTTTTTCTACTTCGCTTTCTACTTTAATATCTCCCCCATGGGCACGGATGATCCCTAAGCTAATAGCTAAACCCAAACCACTACCTTTCTCTCCTTTTGTGCTAAAAAATGGCTCAAAAATTTTTGCTTTAAGAATATCTGGTATCCCTTGACCAGTATCTTTGATCATAACCCAATTTTTACCCTTCTCTTGCCAGGTTTTAATAGTAATTTCTCCACCTTTAGGCATGGCTTCTACCGCATTTTTGATTAAATTAATAAATAACTCCTTCAACTCAGCCGGATTACCAGCTACAGGGCCTACTTTACTATAATCTTCTTTAATCTGTACCGTCTTGCCCTCTTGCTGGGCCCTGGTCCTCCAGAAAGGTTTAGTCAAAATAACTGTATCCTTTATAAGCTGATTCAAGTCAGGAATAATCTCTGCTGTCTGTAATCTTTTATGAGCATACGCATAAAGACGACGAACAATAGCTTCACCTTCTTCTAATACTTTCATTGCCTTTTGAAGATAGGATTTGGCCTGGGGAGTTTCTTTCTCTAATGAAAGAGAGGCCAGTTCTAAATTCCCTAAAACCATCATTAATAAATTGTTAATATCATGGGCAACTCCTGCTGCCATCTCTCCCAGAATGGCAATTCTGTCCTGCTCTCGTAATTTCTCTTCTAGTGCCTTTCTCTGGGTAACATCATAAATAAAACCAAGGATGGCAGTTTCGTTTTTAAATTTGGTCACCTGAAAAAATAAGTCTACAAAAATAGTGTTCTGTGTTTTAGGAAAAATCTTCACTTCTTTATAAAAAACATTTTTTTGCTCAAGGCATTTTTGAAAAAGCTGCAGTAAAGCTGCGTGTTCACTAGGAGAACATATTTCTTTGAAATTAAGTCTGCTCAACTCCTCATCACTGTAACCAGTCAGTTCTTTAAATGTTTGATTATACATTAAAAATTCGCCACTGGGACGGATAATGAAAATACCCACCATTTGGTTTTCAAAAATTTCACGATATTGTTGTGTTCTTTCTGCCAATGCCTGAGTACGCTTGATCACCAGCCTTTCTAGGTGCTCTGTGTATTCCTCCAATTGCTCTTCCAGGTCTACCTGATGGGTAATATTGTTGAAATCAATAGCTACATAAGAGGGCTTGCCTTTGAGGTCTTTTATGACTGAAAAGGTAACCCGAGCGTAAAATGGTTCTCCTTCAGCCGTTTGAAATTTGTAACGATGAAGTTCATAGTTTTTGCCATTCCTTACGGCTTTAAACATTTCTTGATGCCAGGGTGGCATTCTACCTTTACCAAACTCTGGCTCTATCAGACACAATCTTTCTCCTAATTTTATCTTCTTGCCTGTAATTTTTTTAAAAGCAACATTATAATGGACACATCTACCCTGCAAATCTGTAATCACAAAGGGATCTATAAGACTCTCAATGGCCTGTTGATAATGAGAAATAGTATTGAAGGTTCTTGTGTAAAAATAGTTGGTAAACCAAAGGACTACACTTAAACTTAGGAGCACCAACAGAGAAAAAACAATATTGCTTTTCAAAAACAAATAAAATTTCTTTTGCACTATATTTTTAGGATAGCAACAGGCAAACACCCAGCGGGTGTTATCAGGAAAGATAAAGGGAGTATAAACTACTCGGGAAT
Source organism: Candidatus Desulfofervidaceae bacterium (assembly GCA_021160485.1). Taxonomy (GTDB): domain Bacteria; phylum Desulfobacterota; class Desulfofervidia; order Desulfofervidales; family Desulfofervidaceae; genus JAJSZL01. The sequence goes on along the minus strand of JAGHCL010000146.1, from coordinate 2,489 downwards.
CCTTAAACAACTCAGGACAAAACCAATCGTCCGCACCTTGCTGACCAGCTAACATCTTTTGGGCAGTAATCCTGGCCCTTTTTTGATAAAAAGGAGGAAGATCTTTAATAACAGACCATACTGTTTGGTAAAGCATTCCTTTTTGGGGATGAAAAACAATCCTTCCCTTTTCATCTATAACAATAGGTTTCACATTCGGATAAAAAGTAGAAATAGCGGAGAGCTTATCCTCAAGCAGTGCGTTCAGGTCTAAGATAGCCACTGCTGCCCCGATATATTTCTGAGTGGAAGGTGTATAAATGGGAGTGATTACTGCTAGGAAAGGCTTCTTTATCCTGTTTTCAGTTGGTTTGAAAAAGTGAAGTAAATCCATAATAAAAAAGGTCGTTTTTTTCGTTATGCGTGCCCTTTTAAGCTGGATTGAAAACTCTTCTGTTTGGCTAAATTCGGAAAGAGACAGAGAAGCTGGGAATTCCTTATCCTCCTGCGAAAGAGGAAAAAATAAATGGCCATTTGGGTCAACAAAAAAGACGCTCTTCGCTGGTAAGTGAATTTTGCTTCCATAAAGAATAAAAGATAGAATTCTAGGAGATGGGTTTTCGGCATATATATGTTCCAGAGCCAGATGAAAGGCCGTCACCACATTTATAATGTCCTTTTGAATTCCTTTTTTTACCTTTTCTAATTTATAGGTAAGAGCAAGGTCATATCGCTGTCTGACTTCCTTTAAACTCTTTTGGTATTGGTAAAACTGCATAACCGCAAAAAACACGAGGGCAAGTAAGACGGCCGTATAGATATATTTGGGAAAATGTCTTACCTTAAAAATCATTGGTCTCCTAAAATCGCGAAGGCTGGATTGAATAGAAGAGAGATTAAAAATATAATAAAAATAAGCATTTCTAATGCCTCAACTCTCATAAATAGGGAGTCTTTATATAGCTTAATTTTTACAAAAAATTAAACTTTTTAAATTTCTGCATATTCTTTAGGTAAATTTGGATTTAAGAAAGAGGACAGACTGAATCCTCCGCCTTTTTTAATTTGGACTTACATAACTCCAAATAACGCTGAGCCTCACGTGAAATAGGTAAGTCAGGGTAGTTTTCTAAAATGTAGCGAAAGCGTAAAAGGGCAGATTTATACTCACCTGTCCGATAATAAAATCGTCCAACATAGAACTCATGCGCAGCTAGTTTTTTTCGGCAAATTCGAATCTTAACCAAAGCTCTTTGAGCATACCGGGTATGAGGATATTCCCTAACTACCTGTTTAAATGACTCCAGAGCCTTTTTTGTTATAGTTTGATCACGGTCTATAGAAGGAATCTGGTGAAAATAACAAAGGCCAATTTGGTAAAGGACATAAGGAATTTCCTTATGCTTTGGATGAAGTTGAATAAAATCTTCATAGGAAAAAATAGCATTTTCAAAATCGTGTTTATAATAATAGGCATCAGCCAATTTTAAATGCGCAACCACCGCATAAGGACTAAAGGGATAAGCATCTTTGATGTGTTGAAAGACCTCTATCGCCTTATCAAATTTTCCTGTTTGAAAGGCGTCCATCCCTTCCTGGACGAGTTGTTTTACAGACATTTCCTCAATAGAAGGCGAAGGAGAAATGAACACTTCAGAAAGGCTACCACAACCTTGCAGAAGAAAGAGAAACAGAAAAGAAAATAAAGAAAACAATGACTTGTTTCTTTTTAAAGAAAGCAACATAATTCAAAAATTTCTTTTTATGATTTGGTTTTACCCAATCATGCGTTTAATTACCTCTTCGATCGTGCTCTTAGGAACAGCACCTGTTATTTGGTCATAAACCTGGCCATTTTTAAAAAATATTAAAGTTGGAATAGCTCTAATACCAAAACGTCCAGGTGTAATCGGATTTTGATCTACATTAAACTTTCCCACTTTAATCTTTCCTGTATACTGCTCAGCCAGTTCTTCCACAATTGGGGAAACCGCACGGCAAGGGCCACACCAAGGTGCCCAAAAATCTACTACTACTGGCAATGAAGAGTTCAAAACTTCTTTAGAAAAATTTGCATCAGTTATTTCCACTAAAGCCATCACTGTGCCTCCAAACAAATTCAATTAATACATTTAACCACGCTATTTTCACTTTGTCAATCAGGGCTGTTGTTAAAATTACGCAGAGTGAAAGTTACTCAGTTTTTGTGCAATGTATTTTCCCAGATGCTGGCGCACTTTTTGGACATCTTCTGTGTTTGGTAAATATTGCATAATCTTTTCTATGTATTTTCTTTCATAAATAACCTTCAAAGCAGGAAGAAAGTTGATATCAAAAACCCAGCTTAACAACATAAGTTTCATATCATTTTTTGTGTGCATTAGATTTAAGTCTGAAATGCGATTATTAAGTATATCCTTAATTATAGCTAATGAATAACCTGGTCTTTCAGGTAAATCCAATTCTATAGTTGTATTGTCAGAAGAAGATTTAGCTGTCTTATAGTAATT
>JAGHCL010000115.1 GCA_021160485.1 Candidatus Desulfofervidaceae bacterium | reverse complement strand
TACCTGACCTTTCTTTGTAATCTTTGCCGTAAGCATGTCTTACCTCTTTAAAATGTATTACTTAACTATAAAGTAATACATTCATTATAAATTGTCAAACAGTTTTCAGGGGTATACATGTAGTTGACTTCTCCCCTGGCTAAAGCTGTGGAAGAAGTCACAGAAGTTTGCAAGTAAGGTCACCGGTGATGGATGGTTGTCACAGGGCAACGCTGAGGTCACAGCTCTGAAATTCCTCAAATTCTTTGTATAAGATTTCTGTAACATTACTTACGGCTGTTTTAATGTGAAATGGCTCATAGCCATTGCGATAGCCAGTATTTTCTCCTTTTTTTCTCTCTTTGAACTTGGCAAAACTGATTATCTTCGTTAACCTTCCACTCTCCGTCTGGGGAAATGGTAATTGCTCTGCTGAGGGCTATGGCCTTTTGCTCCATTTTCTGCATTCTCTCAGGCTGTGGGTTTCATCGAAAACCGATTGAAAAACTTGATGTTCTGAGTATTCCCAATAAGGAAAAAATTCCCGAGGTAAAACTTCAGAAGCTGACAGACGAGATCAGAAAGAAACGGAGTAGGCTTTCTAATTTTGATACAGGAGTTTACTTTTTCTTTTTAAGGCGCAATTTGAACGGGAGGCTGGGACGAAGGGTCTTAATCTTTTCCTCTATCCCTTCATACACTTTAACCTTTAACACCTGCACACGTTGGTTGAAGGTATCAGCCACTAAAACTCTGCCTGCCGTATCAATACAAATATAGGTGGGATATTGGAACCAGCCTGGGCTCCATCCCTTTCCTCCAAACTCAAATAGGTATTTACCATTATAATCAAAAACGCTCACGGTATGGCGCAAGTAGTCTACAACATAAATTCTCTGGGTATTTTCATCTACAGCCAATGCCTGAGGACGACTTAATTTACCGCTACTACCCCCTTTCTGGGCAAATTTAAAAAGAAATTTTTCATCCGCATCATACACATAAACCCGACCATAGCCCTCACTTAGCAGGTAAATCCGTCCTTTTCTGTCAATATATACTGCACAAATATCCGCCTTGCCTCTTACCTCTAAAATTTCATCTTCTGGGGAAATCATATGTAAAAATCTCCCCTCATGATCCAAAACTAAAACGCCTTTAAAGCCATCTCCACTGACATATATCCTTCCATTCCGGCTAACAGCTACTGTGCGAGGTATAAATTTTTCAGCCCCATCAAAACCTGTAAAAAACATATCCTTTCGCCACCTCAGACATGGATCAAAGATAGAAATTCTTCCCTTTACCTGACCATTTGTCTTCACTTGACATAAATAAATGAACCCTTTATCGTCTATAAATAAGCCTGCCGGAGCCTCTACTTTTCTATTTCTATCCATAACATAAAGAGGGTAGCCATCTGCAGTATAGATAACAACCCGACTGTGACCAGAGTCAATAACATAAATTTGGTTAGCAGCATTATCTACACAAACAAAGGAAGGATAAGCTAGAAAAACACCATCCGGGCCTTTCCGTAAATCAAAGAGGTGAGACAAGCATGGCACTAGCTTAGTCTTTTGAGCTTCTTTTTCTGTTTTTTCTAAAGAAACTTCTACACCATAAGAAAGGCCTGAAAATACAACACAAAACAAACACAAAAATAGAAGTATCTTCTTCATTGAAACTTTTTATTAACCTAATAAAAATAAAAAAACAAGATGGTTCAAATCATCTATTCAATACCCTGCAACCACTCTTTGACAGCTTCTTCAAGCAATTGGTAAAATCTCTCACTTCCTCCCAGTCCCCGTCTGCCAAAAAAGTAGTTAATTTCGAGAAAAAGTGGCTCTTTATCTTTTGGACAAAGAATATCTATTGCCGCCAGGTTGATACCCGTTTTCTGACATAATTTATCCAGATAAGGTGCAATGGCTCTTTGCACTTCTAAAGAAACGTCACTATCAATGACAGCTCCCTGAGCCAGATTACTCTTCCATCCCCCTCCTTTTTGAATCCGCCAGAAAAAAAACCTTTTTTTACCAATAATAATCACCCGTAGATCTTTGGTCTGAGCTGGAATAAATTCTTGAATAATAAAACCGTGACGGTTATGATGTCTTTCTAGGGAAGAAAGCATATTTAATATCTCTTCAAGTATCCTTGTATTCTCAATCATATAGACCATATCCCCTTCTCCGCCTTTATTGCCTTTAAGAACAAAGGGAAAAGGAAAAGGTAAACGGTCAAAATTTAAGGAATGAATAGCAAAAAAGCTGTGGATATCTGGATAGATAATCGTGCGTGGATGGGGTAAATTCAGAGTCTGCCATAACAAGGCATCTCCAATTTTTCCTTCCCCTGGATAACGGTAGTCATAATTGGGGAATACATAGGGACAATGCCAGCGGCAAAACCAGTAAATCTCAGCTTTGCAACCCTGAGACAAAATAATTGCTTTTGCCTGTTTGATTAGCTCTTTCTGACGAGGGGATAATTCTTTATCAGCGATAATAAAATTTATATCACCTTTGATGTAGGGATGTAAGGAAATAATATTAAATGTTTTTCCTGTCAACTTCGCTTATTATTCCTCCCGATAGAGTATAATATAAGTAATTGGGTTAAAAAGTTTGTTGAGCTTTCTGATTTTTTGAGTTTCAGCCCTATAAACGTCAAACTTGTAACTATCATTTCTCAACATTCCCCTCGTTTATGTTCATCCCGAAACAATTTGTAAACAATGCTGTCTATTAAAGCTTGAAGGCTGGCATCTAAAATGTCATGAGAAACACCCACAGTGCGCCAAACACATTCTTTGTCTTTAGATTCAATCAAGACCCGAATCTTAGCCTCTGTACCAGAAGTGCCAGGTAAAACCCGCACACGATAATCAACCAGGGTCATTTCTTTCAGGTAAGGATAAAATTCTTCTAATGCCTTGCGTAAGGCCTTGTCTAAAGCATTAACCGGTCCCTGTCCCAGAGAAATAGCGTGCCTTTCCTCTCCCTTTACCTCTATCCAGGTCTCTGCCTCAGCAATCGGAAGACCGGCAAAGGTATTATAATCATGAACCCGGTAAGTAAGGAGTTTAAAATAATCCTTTTTTAATTCCCCTCGGGCCCGATACATACGGAGTTTAAAAGACTCTT
>JAGHCL010000024.1 GCA_021160485.1 Candidatus Desulfofervidaceae bacterium | reverse complement strand
CTGTATTTGAAAGTTGCTTCTTTGGCCTCTTTAATCAGAACAGATTGAGCTTTGATCCAAAGGTCAGTTTCCTTGACTGCAATAGAGAAACTGGTCAAATGCTTAGCCTGACACCAATCACGGTAAAAACGGTGGGAAGCTTGTGATAAATCAGTTTTTGACATAACTTGTTAAATTATTGTTATTACTTTTCCTTTCGTGTCATTCAACTAAGAGGGATTACTTTTCTTTCCTTTATTTTAACATCTTGCTTTACTATAGTGTCAAGGTAAGGTAAACTAAAAGGTAATTATTTTAGTCCAGATACAAATCATAACCAGTTTTTAGTGGGAGTATATTTATTCTCTTCTTGCAAACCCTGCATAACCTTTTCTATCTTTTTTAATATATTCTTTTTCTTCAAAGGTACAAGTAATTCGCCTTTTGGCGTAAAGCGATAACTCGGACGTTGAGCCAAAAATTTGATCATTTGCTGGGGAGAAATAGGATTATCCGGTGCAAAGGTGAAGCGTAAAAGGCCATCTTTGCTATCCAACCGTTTGATGCGGAAATGGATACACCAGAGCCTGAGTTCAACCAGTTTGAAAAGATGTTCGACTGCTTCAGGCATATTTCCAAATCTATCTTTCATCTCGGTGCGCAGCTCTTCCAGTTCTGCCTCATTTTTTATTTGACTTAATCGTTTATAAAAGACTACCCGCTGGGTCTTGTCGGGAATATAACTTTCGGGAATGTAGGCCACCAGGCGTAATTTAATCTCTGGTTCTATCTTTTCTGGCACAATCTCGCCTTTTAACTCCTGCACTGCCTTTTGTAAAAGCTCTAAATACATTTCATATCCAACGGCCGCAATGTGGCCTGACTGGGCCATACCTAAGATGTTCCCAGCTCCTCGCATTCTGAGGTCATGCATGGCCAGTTTATAACCAGAAGAGAGTTCAGTGTGTTCTAATAAGGCCCGAAGCCGTTTCTGCGCTTCTTGAGTAATGAGTTTTTCTCCAGGCACAAGGAGGTAGGCATAGGCTTGAGAGGGACTACGTCCTACCCGCCCGCGTAAATGATAAAGCTGCGCTAGTCCAAACATATCAGCACGATTGATGATAATGGTGTTGGCATTGGGGATATCAAGACCCGATTCCACAATGCTTGTGCACAAAAGGACATCCACTTCGTGATGTAAAAATTTAAGCATCTCTTTTTCCAATTCTCTTTCTCGCATTTGCCCGTGGGCTAATCCCAAGCGGACTTCAGGCAGAAGTTTTTTTAAAAATCGTGCCAGGGCGTTTAAGCCTCTTACCCTAGGATGAATAAAGAAGACCTGCCCACCACGGGCTAATTCCCTCTGAATTGCATCTTTAATAAGAGTGAGGTTAAACTTGGACAAATAAGTTTTAACCGGGCGCCTGCCTGGTGGTGGGGTTTCAATTAAACTTAAATCTCTAACACCAAGCAAAGAAAGATATAGGGTCCTGGGAATAGGCGTAGCACTTAAGGTGAGGACATCTACTGTGGCCTTTAGGGCCTTTAAGTGCTCTTTCTGCTTCACACCAAAGCGGTGTTCTTCATCTATAATAAGCAATCCCAGATCTTTAAATTCCACATCATTTTGCAAAAGCCGGTGGGTGCCAATGATAACGTCTATTTCGCCTTTTTTCAATTTTTTAAGGATGGCCCGCTGTTCTTTGGTTGAGCGAAAGCGATTCAAACAGGCAATATTAACACCAAATGCCTCCAGGCGTTCTTTAAAAGTTAAATAATGCTGTTCGGCCAGAATGGTTGTGGGCACTAAGACTGCTACTTGCTTTCCATCTAAAACTGCCTTAAAAGCCGCCCGCACAGCTACCTCTGTTTTGCCAAAGCCGACATCTCCGCAGATAAGTCTGTCCATCGGGCGAGGCTTAAGCATGTCTGCCATTACATCATCTATGGCCCGTTTTTGGTCAGGTGTTTCGGTATAAGGAAAGCTGGCAACAAACTGGTTAAACATTCCATCAGGGGGTGAAAAGGCATAGCCTGGCTGGGCCATACGTTTGGCATAGAGTTCAAGTAACTCTTTAGCAATTTTTTCAACTGCCTTTTTAACATGGCGTTTTGTTTTTGCCCAAGTGCGTCCACCTAGCTTGTCCAGTGGTGGTTCTTTATCTTCTACTCCCCGATACTTTTGCACTAAATGTAGTTTATCTACAGGCAGGTAAAGTTTATCCCCGTCTTGATAGACCAGAACAAGAAATTCGGCAGTTGTACCTCCAGTAGTAATGGTTTTAAGCCCCTGATAACGTCCGATGCCATGTTCTACATGGACAAGAAGGTCTCCTTCTTTCAAATCCTCAAAACTGCTTACAGGCAACAAATCTTTGTAATCCCGCCGGGGAAGTGCAACTAGAGGTTCACCTTTAATCTGCCAATCTTTTTCACCCAAAATAACCAATTTCTCTTCCAGCATAAGAAAGCCTTGTTCTAGCTCTCCCCGATAGACAAAAAGTCCGGGCTTATAGGTAAAAGGTGGGGTAGCCGTGACGGCTGGTAAGTTCCAGGTTTCCAGTAATCGTGCCAGCCGTCGTTGGGTTAAAGGATGACTGGCTGTTAGGACAACACAAAGTCCCATTTTTAACCAGTTCTCCAGCTCAGAACGAAAGCGCGCGTGTTTTTCAGCAGGCGTTAAATGGGCAAAGGGTTTTTTAGGAGAAAACTCCACTGTGGGTATGTTCTCATGGGTTAAAAAGGCAAGGGTATGGCAAAAGAGCTTTTTATAGGATTTGCTCTTTTTTTGAATATCTTTCCACGAAATAATCGTTTGTGAAACGGGTAAAGATGGTTTTCTTTCTGCTTCTAACTCTGCTAGATGGGATTTAATGGCCTTCTCCAGACCCCTGGCCTGATTTTCTATCTGTTCAGGCTCTACCATAATCATAAGGATATCAGGGGGGAGATAGTCAAATAGAGTGTGAGTCTTTTCGTAAAAAAGAGGGAAGAAGCCTTCTATACCTGGTTGATGCACTGGCACTTCTAGAAAGGAAAGCACTTTTTCTTTAATTTCCACTAGGAGAGCAGAATCATTTAACCGATGCTTGGCTTCAATAAAAGCTCTCTCTTCCCGGGGAATAGGATTGGTCTGAATGAGAATGAAATCTTCAAGATAGTTTTCAGACCGCTGGCTAATGGGATTAAAAAGTCTTATGGATTCCAGGACATCACCAAAAAACTCAAGCCGTAGAGGCAGGGTATAAAGAGGACAAAAGATATCTATAATGTCCCCACGCACGCTGAATTCACCTATACCCTCTACCAGGGAAACCCGTTCGTAACCCAGTCGTTGTAAAAAGGTAATAAATGCTTCTCTAGGAATTTCCTCACCCTTCTGATAAATCTGAGTATTTTCCTGAAAGGCCTGCTTAGGTACGAAAAAGGACATGAGAACTTTTGGGGTAGTAACTACTACCGGCTTATCTGCATTTAACAATCCAAAAAGCCCGGCAAAGTGTTTTCCCAAAACCTCTGGCCTGGGGCTTAAACCTGTATAAGGCATAAAGGGTTCTTCGGGCAGGGTGAATACCCTTTGTTCAAAAGGTGAATTAATTACCGGAGGTTCAATAAAAAAGCGGAGCATTTGTGCCAGCTTCTGGACTTGTTCTTCTGTAGGAACCACAATCAGAAAAGGCTGTTTTAATACTACCTGCGTCCTGGCCAGGACATAGGCCAGACTACTTCCTTCAAGTCCGGTTATGCGCACACAGGGCTTATGTTTAAGGTATTGAATAAGGGAAGCAATACTCACGTTTTAATTTTAATCTTTTTTCTTAAAATTGCCAGAGGAGGGTTGAGAAGTGATGGTAAGAGACATAAGAGATTTTTAACTATAAAATCTCTTTGAAAGGGAGGTTTTACACAGAAATTACCATGAAATATCTTTTTAAGTATGACCTTCAACCCTAAAAACATCTCGCTTAGAGTTACAAAGGGCAAAAATTCTTGACACACAATTGTACTTTTCCTATACTTTCTCCCATTCAAATTCTTCATTTAAGGGAGATAGACTGATGATTACAGCATTTGTTTTGACAAAGGTAGAGAAGGGAATGATTCCAAAGGTGGTTGCCCAATTGAGGGAAATAGATGAGGTAGTGGAAATCTTCTCCATTACCGGCGAGTATGACCTTGCAGTGAAAATTCAGGTGCAAGAGTACGAGAGCCTTTCAGATATTGTAACGGTAAATATGCAAAACATTGAAGGCTTGGTTTCTACCAGGACAATGATGGCTTTTAAGACTTATAAGTTTAGTGGATTGATGGAAAGCACCTATCCAACGCCTCCTCCTGTAATTTCAGAAACAGTGTCTATTCCCAAGACAGAAAAAGGGAAAGAGATAATTAAACCCATTCTTTCCAAATTAACGCAAAATTTTGATTTGGAGAAACACGAAATATACACCCTGATTGACGCAATTAACAATGATATGGTCACGGATGTTCAGATCGGAGGCTTTCTGGTCGCTCTTTTATCCAAGGGGCCCAGCATTAAAGAGGTAGCTTACATCGCCCAGGCCATGCGAAACAATTGTATACCCATCAGTCCAGCGGTGGAAGGTGAAATAACTGATACCTGCGGCACGGGCGGCGGATTGACCACTTTTAATGTAAGTACGGCTAACGCAATACTTACTGCAGCTGCCGGTGTACCTGTGGCCAAACACGGAAGCCGGTCCATTTCTTCTTCATCAGGGAGTGCGGATGTGCTGGAAGCATTAGGGGTTAATATTCATCTTACACCTCAACAGGCATCCATCCTTCTTGAAGAAATAGGTATCGCTTTCTTATATGCGCCTGATTTTCATCCAGTGATGCTCAAGGTCTTTGGACCAGAGAATCAACTGGGAATAAAAACTATCTTTTTCACTATCATTGGTCCATTGACCAATCCTGTGGGCGCAAGAAACCATTTGATGGGAGTCTATAAACCTGATTTGGTTCCTATGGTAGCTGAAGTGGTAGCGGAAATGGACTTTAATCATGTTATAGTGGCCCACGGCCTAGATGGTCTTGATGAAATATCATTGCTTGGTAAAACTTCTATTGCTGAAATTCGAGGGAAAGAAATAAAGCGCTACGAGATCACACCTGAGGACTTTGGGATGCGCAGATGTAGCCTGGAAGATATTGCTGGAGGAAGTTCAGAATATAATGCAAAGATTATCCGGGACATCTTCTCAGGAAAGGAACAAGGTCCTAAAAGAGATTTCTTAGTGCTTAATAATGCGGCTGCTCTCTATGTAAGTGGAGTGGTACCAAGTATCAAAGAGGGAATAGAGAAATCGCAATCCCTGATTGATTCTGGGGCAGCAATGAAAAAACTGGAAGAACTGATTAGACGCTCAAACGAATTTAAATAGGCCTATGTCCCTTAAGCGGTCTCTTGTAAAAAATATCAGGCGAAGACAGGAAGAAGGATTTTTCCCGGTCATTTCAGAAATTAAACTGCGCTCAAAAAAGGCAGGAGACCTGCTGCACGGGCGAGATCCCCTTGCTCTTGTGCAAGAAATGGCTACCTGTCCGGTAGCTGGGATTAGTGTGGTTACTGAACCACGTTATTTTGGCGGAAGTATGGAGCTATTAAAGAATGTGGCACAATCTGTTGATCTGCCTGTTCTACATAAAGATTTTATTAAAACTACAAAACAGATAGAAGAATCAGCAAAAAGTGGTGCATCAGCTATATTATTGATTGCATCCATGCTTGAAGACCAAGAACTCATTAAACTTTTAGATGCTGCCAGCAAATGTGGGCTGGAATCACTGTTGGAAGTTCATACAATTTCAGAAATGCAACGTGTCCAGCAACTCCCCTTTGACCTTTTAGGTATAAACAATAGAGACATCACTATTTTGGAAGTAGATGATACAGATGTAGGACACACGGAGAAGTTGGCCAGATACTATAACGGTAAAAAACCAGTTATTAGTGAAAGTTCTATCAGCACTCCGGATGAAGTTAGACGAGCAGGGAAGGCAGGAGCAGATGCTGTTTTGGTTGGCACGGCGGTGATGTGTGCACCGAGTATCTCTCAATTTTTAAAAGAAATGACCTCTGTGGGATGGCCTGTATGACACGGGTAAAGATTTGCGGTATTACCAATGAAGAAGACATCCAACTCTGCGTCTGTGCTGGTGTTGACGCCCTAGGTTTTGTTGTAGAGTATCCTGTTCCCGTCCCGTGGAATCTAGACAGAGAAGTTGCCAAAAGACTTATGGCTAAAGTGCCGCCTTTTGTAACAAAAGTGGTTGTGGTAGGAGATGAGTCAGACAAAATAATGGCTATAACTGATATGTTAAAGCCACATGTGGTTCAGCTTCATGGACGTGAGCCTTTTAATGTCACAGAAAAGCTTATTTCTGAGCTCAAAAAACGGGGAGTTCAAATCATCAAGGCACTTCGTTTTTCTGTAGAAACAGGGCAGCTTAAATATGATATTGCTGATCCTGTTGTGGCCTGCGACAGACTAGCTAACGCTGGAGTAAATGCAGTGCTCCTTGATTCGTTCACTGATTCTCGGCCCGCAGGCACTGGTAAGCCCTTTAACTGGGCAATTGCCCGCCGGGTAAGAGAAAAAATAAAAATCCCTCTTATTCTAGCCGGTGGATTGAATGCTGAGAATGTAGGCCAGGCTATTGCAGAAGTGCAACCTTATGGAGTGGATGTCATTACAGGTGTTGAAAATCCTGTTACAAAAAAAGATCCTGAGAAAGTGAAAGCCTTTCTCCAAGCAGTTCGCCAAGTTGATGCAAGGAAACTTCGTACTTCATAGTAGTTTAATTGGCTGTTTCGTCAGAACAGAATCAGATATTTAAAACTTGTGTTCTTGTCTTAAATATAACTGCATAGCGATATGGACTTACATCTTTTACTTTTGCAGGTATTAAACACCTTTTGTGGGTCTAAAAACTATTGCTAAAGTGGTTCCTGCTTGCACATCATTTTCTCCTGATTAATGGTAACCTTTTTCCGCCGCTATATATGCCTGCAAGTTTTTGACCAGAATTGTGGCATAACTGCCTGTGGGGAGGGCAAAGGATAAAGATAACTTGAAGTGGTCTGAATAAAGCTCATCTGGTTCTAACTCACCCATTTTGAAATTTTCTGGAAAGACAATGCCGTGGCGAGGGAAAGATTTTATGTAATGTCTGCGAAATTTTCTGAAGTTAAAAGCAGATGGTTTGAGATTGTTGTCTGTTAAAATTTTTTCATAAATTCTTTGGGTCAGTTCATCGGGCATCTTAGCCTGATAACCTGGAGTAGGAAATTCGCGGGATAGATAGCTTCTTGATGGTTCAGACAGAAGAGAAGGAAAATAGTAACTATTGACCCGTCCCCTAATTTCATAGCCTTCTGGCGCTAAATGTAAAAGCAACTCCCGTAAAAAGAGATTCCAGAGATAACTTTGAAACATAGAGAGTTGAAACTCAAGTTCTATAGCTGGAATTAGGTAAAGGGCTCTTAGATAATTTTTCTCTTTGAGCAGAAAAGAAAAAATGCGTTTTTCCAGGGTGGTTTTTGCCTGCTTGAGGCAGAACTTAGGTTCATCAAAGTATTCAAAAAAATAGCGTTTTCGCTCTTTGGCAGGTTTTTTATCACCAGGGTGAATAGTGCAAAGAAAGGCTTTAACGGCCCCTTTAAATTGCTGTTTCACAATTTTTTCACCTACAAAACCATTCTGACTATCGTAAGTGCCAAAACGCTGATCACCATAATAGTTAGGCAGACCGCAGGCTTTTATTGTGCTTAAAGCCTTTTTTATGTATTCTCCTTCCTCTTTAGAAACCTTCCGCAGCACAATCCGAAAACTGTTTTTGATAATCAAGTCTGGGCCTACAGGACGATCCATGGTGCCTACAGGTATAAGTTCCCAGTTTTTGTCTTTAAAGAAACGACCTTTTACCCTCTTTATTGTTACATACTGTTTGGTAACGGCATATTTGTCCTTTCTGCCGGCTGCCGCCAGGTGGGAGATGGGAATCTTATAGGTGCTTGCGATTTTTTTTAAAACATCTACCGTATTCCAACCACGCTTTTCAAGGAGATAAAGCCCGTATTCCCCTTTTTTTCTGGGTAGAATAATATGTTCTTCTACGAAAAAGTCTTCTGGCTTTACTTTAAGTTTCATGAAAGAAGTTTAAAAGAATTTTGTATGGTTATTTTATCATATACCTTTAATCCATTCTGTATGTCTTTACCAAAAAGATACCCGTTCCAGCTAATAGGAGGGCAGGATACACTTCTGTTGTTTTTAGTTATCGCGTCAATCCTTTTTCATAGGTCTTTTGTTACCATTATCCTTTCCATAATTAATGCTTTTTAAATCAACATTTTTATACAGTCAATGTGATTTAGAAACAGAACTTTCCCCATTTTTAGCTCCTAGCTTTCCGGAGTGGAGAATTACGTGATGCGTAATCGAGTCATACATTTCCGCTTCCACACCCAAGTTTTAACCACTGTCCTGTATAGGATCGGGGACAATGGATAATTTCACCAGGGGAACCACTTGCAACAAGTTCACCCCCCTTCTCACCGCCTTCTGGACCAAGGTCAATGATGTAATCGGCAGCGGCGATAATGTCCAGATTATGTTCAATAACAAGCACGGTATTTCCTACTTCTACCAGCTTACGTAAGACCTTAATTAACTTTTCTACATCAGCCATGTGTAAACCAGTGGAAGGTTCATCCAAGATGTACAAAGTTTTCCCCTGGCTTTTTTTACATAGTTCTTCGGTCAATTTTATCCGTTGGGCCTCGCCTCCAGAAAGGGTGTGGCTTGGTTGACCTAGGGTGAGGTATCCCAGCCCCATTTCTTCAAGGATTTTCAGGGGATGGGAGATACGGGGGATGGCCGAAAAGAATGCTGCTGCTTCGGCAATGGTCATATTTAAAACTTCAGCTATATTTTTACCTTTGTAGGTAATAGCCAGAGTTTCTTCATTAAAACGCTTTCCATTACAAACTTCACAATCAACATAGACATCTGGCAAAAAGTTCATTTCTACTTTTATCTTGCCCTGACCGGCACAGTGTTCGCACCGCCCCCCACGGACGTTAAAGGAAAATCTGCCTGGTTTGTATCCCTTGGCCCTTGCTGCCGGCACCTGAGCAAAAAGATGCCTGATTTCATCCCAGACTCCAACATAAGTGGCCGGTGTGGAACGGGGTGTGCGACCAATAGGGCTGTGGTCAACGACCAATACCCGTTTTATTGCCTCCCAGCCGATCATATCAACGTGGTTATCTGGTGGTGTTACCTTTTGCAAACGAGCCTTAAGCCCTTTGTAAACTACTTCCATTACTAGACTGCTTTTGCCTGAACCTGAAACACCGGTAACACAGGTAAAAGTGCCTAAAGGGATAGCGACATCAAATCCTTTTAAATTAAACGCCCTTGCCCCTTTGATATGAAGCCATCTGGCTATTTTTACTGGCGAGGTATTAAGCTTTAAACCCCTTTTCAGGTACTTTCCGGTCAGAGAATAAGGATTGGCTTTGATTTCCGCCAGGGTGCCGGTAGCTATTACCCTGCCACCTTCTTTTCCTGCACCTGGACCTAAATCTATAACAAAATCTGCGGCTTTTATGGTGGCAGCATCATGTTCCACCACCAAAACCGTATTGCCTCTATCCCGCAGTGTTTTCAGCACTTCTATCAACATGGCATTATCGCGGGGATGGAGTCCAATGGTCGGTTCGTCAAGAATATAGCATACTCCCCGCAGATTAGAGCCCAATTGAGCGGCAAGACGAATGCGCTGGGCCTCTCCGCCAGAAAGGGTATCTCCACTTCTGTCCAGGGTGAGATAACCAAGTCCTACTTGATTTAAAAAAGAAAGCCGCTTGAAGATTTCTGGGATAATTGGTTTGGCAATTTCTCGCTGGCGTTCATCCAAAGGGAGAGTGGGTAAAAGTTTTAAAAGTGTTTCCACACTTTGTGCCTGAATATCAGCAATATTATAATCAGCTATCCGCACGGCGAGGGCAATGGAGTTAAGTCGGTGTCCTTGACACTGAGGACAAATTTTGTCCCCTATCGTGCCCAAACCATCGCACCTAGGACAGGCACCCAGAGGACTGTTGAAGGAAAAGAGTCTGGGGTCAGGACTGGGCAGTCCCATCTGACAAAACGGACAGAAAAGTTTTTCACTGTAAAGACGCTCAGTGCTTTTATTTATGACCGTAACAACTCCCCGGCCTTCTTTAAGACCCAGGTTTACGGCCTCGCGCAAAAGAGGTAGGTTTTTGTAGTTTACATGCAGACGGGCAATAACAATGTCAATATTATGTTCTTTATAGCGAGCTAATGCGGGTGGATTTTGGCCTAGGGTAACGATTTTCCCATTCACCCGAGCTTCGGTATATCTTTTTTTAACAGCCTCTTTAAATACCTCTTTGTGCCAGCCTTTTCTTTGTCTCACTTTAGGAGCAAGAATAGCGATTTCCTCTCCTTTCCATTCAGATAGAATGGCATCCAGAATTTCTCCTGATTGCATACTTTGTACAGACCTGCCACACTTTGGGCAATATTGCCTGCCTGCTTTGGCAAAGAAGAGACGTAAATAATGAGCGATCTCAGTAATAGTAGCCACCGTGGACCGACGGGTAAAAAGGCTGCTTCGTTGATTAATGGCGACGGTAGGAGGAATGCCTGTTAAAAGGTCTATGTCTGGTTTTGCTAGTACTTGGAGATATTGACGAACATAAGCGGGCAGAGTTTCAATATACCGCCTTTGTCCTTCAGCAAACAAAATATCAAAGGCCAAGGTAGTTTTTCCTGATCCACTCACGCCAGTAATAACGACAAGCTTATCTCTGGGAATGTTAAGGCTAATATTTTTTAGATTATGCTCTCTAGCACCGTGAAGGGTAATGTAAGGCATTACTTTCTTATCCAACAGATTTAAAGTTACTGGTCGGCTGTAGCACTAATTGCCTTGCAATGTGTAAGAAAAACTCAAGGGTGTCAAGGGTGAGTGAAATTCATTTCTAAAATAATTACAAAGATTAGATAAAGGAGTTTTGTTGTAGGGGAAATTTATTTTTGGGCATAAATTACTATATATAGCGCATTTTTTCGCAACTACCTCAAGTGGAATTCGACTTAAATTGGGTAGAGAAAACCGCTTTGCAATTACTCAAATGCACTTCTGCACTTAGAAAGTAGAATAAATCAAAAACTTTTACTTACTGGCAAAATAATCAGCTAGAATTTTAGCGTGGTCAAAGGCAATAGGAGTAGGGAGACTTTCCTGTGAGAAGATACCTATTTCAGCGGCATCATCCCCCGCTTGAGGCTCGCCTTTTGCCCTGGCAATATAAACAGTAGTAATGGTATGCTGCCTTGGGTCACGACCTGGGTCAGAATAAGTATGGAGTTGCCTTATCAGTTCTATATCTAACCCGGTTTCTTCTTTTGCCTCTCTCACAGCAGCCTCTTCTAAGCTCTCGCCATAATCCACAAAACCACCAGGGATTGCCCAACCATAAGGGGGATTTTTTCTTTTAATAAGGATGATACCACCTTCTACTTCTATGATAATATCCACGGTGGGAATGGGATTTTGATAAACATAAACAGGTTCACCACAATTTGGACAATGAATAACCTTTTTCGCCACAAGATACTCCTTATTGAAGAGCAGGGGGGATCCCCCTGCAATTTACTCTTTTTCGGTAGGTTTAGCTTCCAAAACCTGTTCCTCTTTTTTTTCTACTTCCGGAATGCCTTTTTTCTCAGCCGTTTCCTTTTCCAGCATCGCCTGGCTCTGAGCCAAATTCCTATCCAGATTAGTAATTTCCTCTAAAAGTAGCTTCACTTCTTCATTGACCAAAGGATTTTCTTCTCCTGCTTTTAGGTGCAATTCATATACTTTATGACCTAATTCTGCAAATTTACTAGCAATTTTTAACTCTAGCTTTTTTATCTCCAGTTTAGCTCTGGCTTCCTCTGCACTTTCCTTTGTTTTTTCCGCTACCCGCTGGGCTCTTTCTATTACTGTTTCCATGGCATTATAAAGTGTTTCTTTTACTCTCTGCCACAATTCCAATGGTTTCATACACTATCACCTCCTTTTTGTTCGCCTACTTTTCATTAGGCCTTGCTTTTTCTACTTTAAACAACGCTAGCTTTAAAAATTGTTTCTATTCTCTCATAATTTATGATATCGTCAAGGAGAAATTTACATAACCAGATTTTGGGCTATATTTTCAATATTAAAAACGAATCTAACCATGCTATTTTCTGTCTTGCCTCCTTACTACATTTTTCAATTATGAAGTAAGCATGTCTGTGAAGGTTGTCAAGCAAGTCTTTGTGAAACCCAGAGAAAATTAAACTAATGGTATAAAAGAATTACCCAAGCAGCAGAGGCTGTGATTTTGGTTCTAAAATCAGAGATGGATTAGACGTCAATTTCTCCGAACTTTTTTTATATATTGCCGAAGTAAGAATAGGGAGGGGTGTGTAGATGAACCCGATTATTTTAGTTGTGGATGATAATTTAGATGATCTCAAGTTTATAAAAGAAGCGCTATCTGATAACTATACGGTAATAGAATCTCAAGACGGAAAGGCAGCCTTAGAAAAACTTGCTTCTGGTCTTCCTGATTTGATTCTTTTAGATCTTAAAATGCCAGGAATGAGCGGAATAGAATTTTTAAAAGAAACTCAAGCAATTTTAAAAAAACACTGCATTCCCATTATTGTAATGACAGCTTATCCTGATGAATGGGAAAAGACAAAAACATTTTATTTAGGGTGCTGTGACTTTATTGAAAAACCACTTGATTTATTGACCTTAAAATTAAAACTCCAGAGATTATTGCAGATGAAGAATTGCGTGAAAGAGTTGAAGGAAGAACTTAGTAAAAAAGCAGAGACCATCAAGTTGGTCCTTGAAGATGTGCAACAACAGAAAAACTACCTTCGATCAGTGATTGAGACCATAAGTGAAGGGATATGGGTTTTAGATTTAGATTTTACGGTTAAATTGGCTAATCGTAAAATGGGAGAACTTTTCGGTATTCCAGCTAAGGAACTGGTTGGCAAAAAGTGTTTTGATTGTTTTCCAAGTAAGTGTTGTCATACTCCCTTGTGCCCGATAAATAGGATTAAAGCAGGAGAAAAATATGTAGGAAAAGAAGGTCCTTATGTAATGGCTACAGGAGAGAAAGTTTGGCTCTATAAAACTGCTGCTCCTTTTAAAAACGAAAAAGGGGAGTTGATTGGAGTAATCCAGACTTTCCATGACATCACACCCAGAAAACAAGTAGAAGAGGAATTGAAGGCAACCGTAGCCAAATTAAAAGAGGCCCAGTCTTTTATCATCCAACAAGGTAAACTAATGGCTATAGGCCAATTAGCAGCTGGCATTGCCCATGAAATGAATAATCCTCTGGGGTTTGTAGCGAGTAATTTTAGAACCTTAAAGGACTATGTGACAGACTTAACAAAGCTTTTAACTGCTTATCGTTACCTTGCAGAAGATTTAAGTGGCAGCTTGCCAGAATTTAAAGAGAAAATAAGAGAAATTAAAAAATTAGAGGAACAGATGGACCTTGATTTTATCTTAGATGATATGAAATCGCTATTTAAAGATACAGATGAAGGGATTAAAAGGCTAACGGAGATCATTAAAAATCTGAGGGATTTTTCCCGTGTGGATCAAATAGAAGACTATACCGAATATGACATCAATGAAGGGATAAAGAGCACATTGGTAATTACCAAAAATGAATACAAATATTATGCGGAAGTAAAGACAGAATTGGGAGAAGTTCCCCTTATTTATTGTCACCCAGGCAAGATTAATGAAGTTCTTATGAATATTATTGTCAACGCCGCTCAGGCCATTGCTAGTCAAAACAGACAAGAAAAAGGGACTATTTTCATAAAAACCTACAGCGATGGGGAGTTTGTATATTGTCAGATAAAAGATGACGGCCCAGGAATTCCCAAGGAGATTCAAGATAAAATATTTGATCCCTTTTTTACCACTAAACCCACTGGTAAAGGTACTGGGCTGGGACTTAACATTTGCTATGATATTGTTGTTAACAAACATCAGGGTCAGATTTGGGTTGAAAGTGAACCAGGTAAAGGAGCAACTTTTACCATCAAATTACCCATTAAACCTAAATTAAAAGAAGAGGAAGATGAATAAAAAAATCCTTTTTGTTGACGATGAACCCCAAGTCCTTCATGCCCTGAAAAGGGATTTTCGCAAGAGTCCTTATAAATGTTTTTTTGCCCAGAGTGGTCCTGAAGGGCTAGAAATCATAGAGAGAGAGGGTATTGATTTAGTAGTTGCAGACATGAAGATGCCCGGTATGGATGGTTATGAATTTCTTCAGAAAGTTAAACTCAAGGCTCCTCATATCATAAGTGTAATTTTGAGTGGTTATACCGAAAGGGAAACTGTTTATAAATCCCTCATTAATGGCACGGCTCAGGCTTACCTGAGTAAACCCTGGGATAAGGAGAGTTTAGAAAATTATATCACCCAATTATTTGCAGTTAAAAGTGCGCTTGAAGACCAAAATTTATTAAATATTATTAATTCTGTATCTCACCTGCCTACTATTGAAATACGCTACCAGAAAATACTGGATTTGATTAAAAAGGGAGAAAATTTATCTAAAATTAGTAAGGTAATTGAAGAAGATCCGGCTCTTACAGCCGATGTTTTAAAATTGGCCAACTCTGCCTTTTATGGTCAAAGGGTGCCTATAAGTTCGGTAAATAGAGCAGTTGTCTTTTTGGGAACAAACGTTATTAGAGATATTGTTCTTTCTTTAGGAATTATTAATAGTTTTAGAAAAATAGGGAAAGCTAAAATAGAAATAAACAAATTTTGGGAACATGCAAATTTGTGTAATAAAATTATTAACTTTTTGTATATTGATTTGTTTCAGAAAAAGCTACCAGATGGGTTTTCTACCGTAGGATTACTCCATGACATTGGGAGACTATTTGAGTTAATTTACTTTCCTGAAAAATTCTCTCAGATATTGGAAAGACTCGAATCTCAACCTGAAATTGGTTGGTTAGAGGCAGAAAGAGAGATTATAGGTGTTCCCCATACTTTATTGGGTGGATATTTGCTTAACTGGTGGAACTTTCCTTATCCTCTCATTGAAATTGCCTTTTTCCACCATGAGCCTTTAAAAGAAGGAGTAATAAATAAAGAAATTGCTGCCCTTGTCAATATTGCCGATTTTTATGCCGATGAGATCCTTAATATTACGCCACGTTATCCTCCTGAGCCAGAGGTATTTGCCTTTCTCAAGATTGAGAAAGAAAGTATTGAAGATAAAATTAAAGAGTTTGAGGAACAAGGAGAGAGAGATGCAGCAGCCACATAATATTCTAGTCGTAGATGATGAGGAAAACGTTTTGAATGCCATAAAGAGAATATTCAAACCTTATACCCTGATTACCTGTTTTACGACCACAGACCCTTTTGAAGCTTTAAAGATTGTTGATAAGGAGAAAATAGACTTGATTATTACCGATCAGCGGATGCCAGGAATGACAGGGATTGAGTTGTTAAAGAAAATTACGTCAAAATACCCTGAGGTTATAAAGATAATTCTTTCTGCATATTCGGACCTTAATGTGATATTGGAGGCCATTAATGAAGTGGGCGTATATAAGTTTATCCTTAAGCCTTGGAATAATGAAGATTTTTTACTTACCGTCATAAGGGCATTGGAGTGGAAAGAACTCATTGGTGAAAATAGATCCCTTCAGGAAGAAATCAAAAAAAGAGATGCAATTCTGGCATATTGGGAGCAAAGATATCCAGGGATCACGAAGGTTAAAACTGACGAAAACGGGGAGGTATATATTGAATTAGACGAAGATCTAGGAGAGCTCTTGAAATGAACACTGCCACGGTTTTGTTTGTAGACGATGAAGTCAGAATTTTGCATACGATTAAAAGAATGTTGCGGAGAGAGGATTATAATAAGCTTTTTGCCTCTGATGGGAAAGAAGCTCTAGGAATCTTAGAAGAAGAGTCAGTTCAGGTGTTAGTTACAGACCTCCGGATGCCTGAGATGGATGGTCTCACGCTTATTAAAAAAGTGAAAGAGAAATATCCTGAGGTTGTGTGCATAGTATTAACTGCTTACTCCCAGATTCCCACTCTGCTGGCTGCAATCAACCAAGGACATGTCTATCGTTATATTACCAAGCCTTGGAATTCGGAAGAAGAATTTAAGCAGATGATTCAGGAGGCAATAGAATATTACAATAGACAGGAAGAACAAAAGAATTTAATTCAAAGACTTTCCCTTCAGAACAAGATCTTGAAAAATAGAGTAGAAAAATGCGAGAAGAAGGTAGAGAGTTTTTCCCAACAAAAAAAATCCCTGCAGGAGTATTTTGCCACTAATGTAGAACCTCTTTTTAAAAAACTTACTTCTGGAAAAAAACCAGAAGAATATTTAGATGTCCAACAAAAAATAGAAGAATTTAAAGAACTTTTAAATAAATTCTCTT
>JAGHCL010000005.1 GCA_021160485.1 Candidatus Desulfofervidaceae bacterium | reverse complement strand
CGATGCATATCCATCATCACAATACCATCTTCTCTTTGAAATGTTGCCTGGGTAGGACAAACTCGCACGCACGGAGGATTCTCGCAATGGTTACAAAGTAAAACAAAGGGCCTATCTTTTAACACTTCCTCGTTATATTCATACTCCTGTTCTGGAAAGGTATGCTTGTAAGAATCTTTCCAGATCCATTTAATCTCCCGTTTTGGGTCAGGAATATCAGGCACATTATGGATACGATGACAGGCTTCTATACAATCCTTACAATCCTTTTTATTAGCACACTTACGTGTATCTACCACCATGGCCCATCTTTTTGCAGTCAATGCCTTCGGGTTCTGTGTAAATTGCGAGGCCTCAACCTTTCCTTGCCACAAAAAGTCAACCGCTGGTTTGACACTTAGGCCCAACACAGATACCCCAGCAATTTTTAAAAATTTTCTTCTATCAACGCCCATCACTTCTCCCCCTTCGCTTCCTTCGGCTCAAGATGGCATTCCCAACAATAGGGTTTTACATCTGCAAAATTGTGACATTCGTCACAAAACTTTTTCTTATTTTCATGACATTTTAAACAGGTATTTTGAAGACTCATATCATACTCTTTGGCTTTAAAGCCCACATATATTCTACTTCCACCCCGGACAACTTCATCTCTCCATTTATTTAGCAGATCCATATGGTAGGCTTTCATGTAAGACTTCGGCTCTACACAATATTTTGCCTGTTTTGCCTTGGCAGTAAGCTCTGGTTCAGGCATTTTAGCAGCTCTTCCTAAGTTATACCAAAAAGGAAACGTCAATAAGACAACACCAAGAATAAGGCCTGTAAGTATTTTACCTCCATCATACATTATTATTCCTCCGTTCCTTCTTCATCCTCAAATCCCTTGAGAGGATTCCCCCTCAAATCTGTTTTTCTCTTTCTAACTCCCCTTTCTTCATCCGGTAAAACTAGGGCGTTTCCTACAAGTTCATGAATACCACAACAATCCACTTCAGGTACCCAGTATTCAAACAGAGGTGGGAAACTAGCCCTATCAATAGCACAGATACAGGCTAATATATTCACCCCATATTTCTCATGCACATATTTAACCGCATTTGCCCTGGGCAAACCTCCTCTCATCCGGGTGATTATGTTTTCATCTGAACCCAATCCAGCACCACTGCCGCAACAGAATGTCTTTTCTCTAATCGTATTTTCTGGCATTTCATAGAAATTATTACATACACTTTTAATAACATATCTGGGCTCTTCAAAGAAACCCATTCCTCTAGAAGGATTACAGGAGTCATGGTAAGTGACTACCCAATGATCATTCCGACTTTTATCTAATGGCAATTTCCCATGCCTAATGAGATCAGCCGTAAACTCACATATATGAACCATCTTTGTTTCTTTAGCATGCTCAAACACCGTTCCAGTTATGGGGTTTCTAGGCACTTCTAGAAAATCAGCCGGGCCATTCATTGTAGCCATATATTGATGAATCACCCGCCACATATGGCCACACTCACCACCCAAAATCCACTTCACTCCCAATCTCTTAGCCTCAGCATACATCTTTGCGTTAAGCCTTTTCATGGCTTCATTAGAGGTAAACAAACCAAAATTTCCACCTTCAGAAGCATAGGTGCTGAAGGTATAGGTAAAACCATATTTTTCTTTAAGATAGTGCAGCAAAAGAAACTCACCTTCCATGGTATAAGTTCCAGGGT
This sequence comes from Candidatus Desulfofervidaceae bacterium, assembly GCA_021160485.1. Classification (GTDB taxonomy): domain Bacteria; phylum Desulfobacterota; class Desulfofervidia; order Desulfofervidales; family Desulfofervidaceae; genus JAJSZL01. The sequence continues at coordinate 2,592 of JAGHCL010000005.1, read as the reverse complement.
CAGCAAAATAACTACCCGAAGGAACAATAAATAGTACATCAGCACCCTTTTGGTTAAAAGGCAGATCTACATGAACACCTGTAATGTCTTCTAATTCATCTCTCAGGAATTCAAATATGCTTTTAATACCCTGTGGTTCAATACCAAGGTGATTTCCTGTGCGGTAACAATTGGCCACAGGCTCGCCAGCCCAGTTTACATTACAGCCTAAAAGATTCATTAACTCTCTGCCCATCATGGTGATTTCACAGGTATCAATCCCATAAGGGCAGAAGACAGAACAACGACGGCATTCACTACATTGATATAAATAATACCAAAGTTCTTTAAACACATCGTAAGTTAAATCCCGAGCACCAGCCACTTTGCCAAGGATTTTTCCTGAAGCAGTGAAATACCTTCTATATATTGATCTTAAAAGCTCCGCCCTCAGCACGGGCATATTTTTGGGATCGCCACCACCAATAAAATAATGACACTTGTCCGCACAGGCGCCGCACCTAACACAAATATCCATAAAAAGACGGAAACTCCGAAACCGGTTGAGTCTGTCCTCCATCCCTTCTAAAAATATCTCTTTCCAGTTCTCAGGTAACTGCCAGTCTTCATCACTCGGGTAAAAGTCCCTCTGGTTCGGAAAACCGAGGATTTTAAGGTTTTTTGCTTTTACACCATAACCATAAGTCCCAGGGATAAACTCAGGTTTGGTCTCCATCCATGGCTTTTCAGGCGGCGTATAATCTATACTCTTTACTAACTCATCTGGTTTTGGAAGTTTCGCCATTTTTTACTCCTTCTCTACTGGTATTCCAGCGGCTTTCATTTTTTCTCTAAACTCGTCTTCATATTCTTCATAAGTATGAACTTTGACTACAGGATTCCATGGATTGATATGTCGGGCTGCACGGCTGTTGTTAGGTAAGTTTCTGGTTGGGCTGAGAAATACCCCGGCCATATGCATCAGTTTACTAAAGGGGAAATAAGCAAAGAGCACACTTACAAGAAAAATGTGAACGTAAAAAAGCCCACCAATTCCCTCTGGCACTTCAGGATGGAAAGTAACCAAGCTCAACGTAAGCTTTTTCACCGCTACTATATCCACCTTAAAGAAATAGCGCATCAAGATACCAGTAAAAGCAATAGCCATAATTGTAAATAGAGGGAAATAATCGGCCGGGAGAGAAATGTAACGTAGCTGTGGAATAGTTATCCTTCTTAAGAGGAGATAGGTTACAGCCACGAAGAGCACTACACCGCTTACAAAAAGCCCAGGAACACCTATCTCAAAAAAGCCATCTACCTTTTCAAGTAACTGCACAAAAGAAGGAACAGGTTGGGTAAAGAATCTAAGATGCCTTAATAACACAACAAGAAAGGAATAATGAAAAACTATTGCACCCAGCCAAAGCCACTTATCTGAAAAATAAGAAAGTTTAGGACCTCCTTTTGTCAACACTACTTTTGTATTTCTAAACAAACTCCGAAAGCACAATACCTCCAACGCTACTCTCACCGCCGCCCAGAAATTTGTAAAAGGGCTCTCCAGCTTATTATATTTAATCCACGGAAGAGACTTTTGCTGTCCGCAAGTCGTAGGAATACGAAAAGGCACAGGTGAACGAGCCCATTTTACTACCCGATAGAGCAGCCCCACGAAGAAGATAAGCACCGCCAAGTAAGGTATGACCACACCAAACAAGAATTGCAAATGCGCCCCCACACCGATAAGGACAACTGCAATAAGACCTACAACTGTAAAGAGTGCAAAGTAGAAAGAAAAGTTAAAACTCATTTAACTGTCACCTCACTTTATGTTCAAATAAAAACTTTATCTCCCTTAAATTTTAACTCTTCTTGCTCAATTTCATATACCAAGCCTGTTGCCTTAAGTAAGCCAGATATCTTATTCTTTATATCTTTTATCCTGATCTCGTACAATTGTTCACGACACCGAACATAGACATCAAAAGCAAGAAGACTTAACCTATCTATTTTAGATTCGAAGTCCAACAGCTCGTTTGCAAGTCCATTTTTCCCAACATCTTTCCCTAGCTCCTCCCTGATTGCCCTTTTCAATGAAAACACAAAACCGATGGCCTCGGAAGGAGCAAAATCTTGAACCGCTCTAATTCGCACAATTCTATCAAGGAGAAAAATAAGTTCGCTGTCATCCACATCTTGGAGAAGCGCCTGATAAATACCCCCCATCGCCTCCCGAAATTCATACGCTACTGGATTGAGAAAACGGTCTTTTTGCTTTTTTAAATACTTTGAGGTCATAGAAGGATAAGTATCCAAGAGCAGATGATACCACTTCTCCAGGATAGCAGACCTTCTTTCCTTTAAAAGACTTTTTAGCGTTACCTCCAAACCACCACTCCTTAAGTAGAGAAACCCAATCTGATGGAGTTCCTTATACACCAAGTAATTTTCTTTGTCAAGATAAAAATTCCCCAATTTAACGTGTTTCGGTAGTTATTCTAAGCAACCTAAAAGTAAAATAATTTTATAAATGTCTATTTTCAAAAATAAGCTAGGCTCTCGCTCCAACAAATTAGGTAAACAAACCAAAATTTCCACCTTCAGAAGCAT
>JAGHCL010000133.1 GCA_021160485.1 Candidatus Desulfofervidaceae bacterium | reverse complement strand
TTACCTGGAGTTTCAGCTTCAGCCAAGATACGAATGATTTGGTCAATACTAAATCTTGTTTTCTTCATAGCTGCTCCCCCCTAAATCCTAACATTTTACATGTCCAAAAAATGGGGAGCAATCCATCAATACGCTCCCTCCATTTTTAAAACTACCTTAATTGTTTGCAGAAGAATGATTATATCCAGCCATAGACACCAGTTTTGGACATACCAGCTTTCTAACCGGACTCTAAATTCAAAGTCTGTTTTATTACGCCCACTCACTTGCCATAGACCTGTAATGCCTGGTTTAACTTGAAAACAAAAGAAAGCCTGTTCTTTATAATAATTTTCTATCTCTTCTTTAAGGGCAGCCCTCGGTCCTACTAAACTCATGTCTCCTTTTAAGACATTAAGAATCTGAGGTAATTCGTCTAAGGAAGTCCTACGCAAGAATTTGCCTATAGGAGTAACCCGAGGGTCATTGGGAATTTTTCTGATTTTGTCATATAACTTTTTCATTTGATGATCATTTTCCAAAATCTCCTTTAATCTTTCCTCTGCATCCTGATACATACTTCTAAATTTGTAAATTTTAAAAGGTTTACCATTTTGTCCTATGCGCCATTGGCTGAAGATTACCGGGCCAGGTGAGGTTAACTTGATTAAAATAGCAATAATAGCCATAAGTGGTAGGGCCAGAATAAAAATTACACTTCCTAAAACTAAGTCAAATGTCCTCTTTATTGCCCTATTTAAGGGTGAGGCCAGATTGTTTTTCGTATGTAATAAAAAAATTTCTTCGTAAAAAAGATAATCCAGTTCAGAAGTTAATAAAGAAATACCAAAAAGTTCGGGCACGACTAGGACTTCAGGCACATGTTTGCGGACGTTAGTAAAAAGTTCCTTTATCTTTGCACTTTTTAAAGAAGGCATGGCCAGTACAGCGGTTTTTATGCCTTCTTTATAAGCAATAGTAGCCAGGTCTTTAAGTTTTCCCAAGATAGGGTATTTCTCTCCATCTACCTGCACAAAACCAGTTTTAAAGTCATCTAAAAAACCAATAATTGTGTAATCATAGCACTTATCTCGCTTAATTCCCTTGGCCACCGCCTGACCTGCCTGACCTGCTCCCAGAATGATTGCCTTTTCCTGAAAAAAACCAAGGGTATAAAGAAGGCGTTTTGTCAAGAACCGACAAAAAGGGAAGGAAAAAAAACTGAGTATACTAGAGAAAAGCAGCACCAATCTGGATATCCTATGACCCATTTTCCCCAGAGTAATGAGTGCAAAAATTACGGCACTGGCAAGCAAAATGGCCTTCCATAAACGTCTCAAGCTTTCCCAGAAAGACACTTTTTTGGTATAGAGCCCTTCTAGGGCAATAAAACAAATAAAGGTAAGCGGCATCCACCAGAAGGAGGCAAAATAAGCAAAGGTAAAGTTAAAGACAGGCAAATTAGAGTAAAAATGAGGGAAGACGGATTTTCTTAAAAAAAATCCTCCACCTAAGGCTAAATAAAAAGCAATTAAGTCTGAAACGAGCAGACAAAGAAAAAAACACCAGGCTGATTTTAAATGTGACTTTCCCATATTTTAAGGACTATATTTAACCTATTTTTTTAAAATTTCAACTTTCAAGGTTTTTCACTAACTGCTAATACTCCTAAATCAGAATAAAACCGGACTCTCCTTGACTGAGTTACAAAAATAAAGTAGTTATTTGTTTCCAATACCAAGGAGGAAGTTATGGAGGAAACGCTAGTAAGACAAAGACGGGAAAAAGCACAGAAATTAGTGGAAAAAGGAGTCAAACTTTATCCCAATGACTTTAAACCAACCCATCGTATTCAAGAGGTTTTGAATCAATATGGTGATAAAGATGAAGCATCACTAGCCAATTTAAATAAATGCTTTCGTCTTGCTGGCCGTATTATTGCCCTGCGCCGTTTTGGTCGGGCGGCTTTCATTCACTTCCAGGATGCCACCGGTAAATTGCAAGCCTATTTTAAGCAGGATGTATTGGGTAAGGAGCAGTATGAAATTTTTAAATTGCTGGATGTTGGTGATATTATTGGCATGGAAGGTCAGCTTTTCCGGACAAAGACCGGGGAGTTAACTCTAATGGTTAAATGGTTTAAGCTCCTCACCAAGACTTTACATCCTTTGCCAGAGAAATACCATGGTCTTAAAGATGTGGAATTACGTTATCGCCAGCGCTATTTGGATTTGATCGTCAATCCGGAGGTCAGAGAACGTTTCTTAAAGCGCACCAAAATTATCCAATTTGTTCGGCAATTTTTAGTAGAGAGGGATTTTTTAGAAGTAGAAACTCCCATGATGCAGGTTATTCCGGGCGGAGCACTGGCTAGGCCATTTGAAACTTATCATCACGCTTTGGGCCTAACCCTGTTTTTACGCATTGCACCTGAATTATATCTGAAAAGATTGCTAGTAGGTGGTTTTGAACGAGTCTTTGAACTCAATCGCAATTTTAGAAATGAAGGGATAGACATTGATCATAATCCAGAATTTACCATGCTTGAGTTTTATCAGGCCTATGCTACCTATGAAGACTTAATGTCACTGACCGAGGAACTTATTCCTGCATTAGCAGAACATATTCTGGGAACCAAAAAAATCGTTTATCAAGGAAATGAAATTGATCTGACCTCTCCCTGGACCCGTCTGGGTTTTCGTCAGAGCCTTAAAAAAATTGGTAATGTGCCGGAAGAAGTAATGACAGACCCAGTCAAGACTATTGATTATGCCCAAAAACTGGGGACAAAGTTAAGAAAAGGGGAGGGGGTAGGTAAGGCCCTGGCCAAATTGTTTGAAAAGTTAGTTGAACCCAAGTTGATTCAGCCTACCTTTGTCGTTGGATATCCAGTAGAGGTTTCACCTCTAGCAAGGCGGAATGACGAAAATCCTGAAATTACAGATAGGTTTGAATTGTTTATAGCTGGTAAGGAAGT
>JAGHCL010000102.1 GCA_021160485.1 Candidatus Desulfofervidaceae bacterium | reverse complement strand
TTGGTCATTGTAGGTTACGGTGGAAGCCAACCCATAGCAGATAATTCTACCCCGGGGGGACAAGCTAAAAATAGAAGGGTTGAAATTATTCTTCAATAATTTCCCTTTTAAGGTGCCTTTATGCGAGAGATAATAAAAAGATTATGTTTGGGGCTGGCTACAGGAGTAGGGGTTGGTTATCTTCCTGGAGCTCCTGGCACCTGTGGCACATTATTAGCAGTAGCAATTTATTATTTTTTGCCTAAAGATCCAGTTAAATATCTGCTTTTTCTCCTAATGATTACTTTGGCAGGTGTCTATGCGTCCTCGCAGGCAGCAAAACACTTTCGGAAACCAGATCCCTCTCAGGTGGTAATTGATGAGATGGCAGGATTTTGGTTAACAATGTGGACCTTACCTCCAACCTGGTTAAATATTACCTGGGGTTTTATTTTATTCCGATTTTTTGATATAGTAAAACCATTTCCCCTCAAACAGGCAGAAAAAATAAAGGGGGGAACAGGTATCATGTTAGATGATCTGCTTGCCGGCATTTATAGCTTAGGTTTATTAAAATTGTATCATCTAGGGAGGATATTTTTGCAAAAATAAATTTGCAATAAAGGTGTTATTATGCCTTGTGGTGAGATTATTATTGTTGGCGATGAAATTCTGGCCGGAGAGGTGTTGGATACCAATAGTTTTGAACTAGCCAGGGAACTGGCTGATGCTGGTTTTAACATTACCCAAATTACGGCCGTAGGAGATAATAAAGCAGCTATCCAGGAAGTATTAGCCACTGCCTTAAAGCGAGCAGATTTAATTGTGCTTACTGGAGGATTAGGACCGACTTGGGATGATAAGACTGTTAAAGCAGTTGCAGATGCCTTGGGTTTGCCTTTAGAGATTAATGAGCAGACCTATGCTCATTTAAAAGAACATCTAGAGAGACAGGGACTGCAGTTTTTACCAGGCCATGAAAAGATGGCCCTTTTGCCTAAAGGTAGCCAGCCAATTGGTATTGCCTTTCATGCTTGCGGTTTCAAGCTACTTTATCAAAATAAGATTTTGTATTTTTTGCCAGGAGTGCCTAAGCAAATGCGCCAGATTTTGCAAGAACAAGTCTTGCCTGATTTGAAAGGGAGATTCCCGCACCGTTCTATCTTGTTTAAAAAGACCTTGCGCGTTTTTGGTATATCAGAGAGCGAGGTGCAAGCAAAGATTGAAACGGTGCTGAGCAGATTTCCTGAAGTAAAAGCGAGTTCTCTTCCCCATTTTCCGGAGGTTCATCTGGTTTTGCGCACAGAAAAGGAGGCGGTTTTACAGCAAATAGTTAAAGAAGTGAAAGCAATTTTAGGTAACAATATTTTTGGAGAAGATACAGAAACAATGGCAGAGGTAGTGGGGAAGTTGCTTCTCCAAAAAGGCTACAAACTGGCGACAGCTGAGTCTTTAACTGGGGGACTTATTAGTCATCTTATTACAGAAGTAGCGGGAAGTTCAGCGTATTTTGAAAGGGGGGTCGTAACTTATAGCAATGAGGCCAAAATAGAAATTCTAGGTGTGCCGGCAGAGATTATTGCTACTTACGGAGCGGTAAGTGAACCCACGGCCAGGTATATGGCCGAAGGGATACGTCGGCTGGCCCAGAGTGATATTGCCGTAGCCGTGACCGGTTACGCCGGACCTACCGGAGGACCAGAGGCGCCGGTGGGGACAGTGTTTATCGCTCTGGCTACCCAGAGAAGGACAAAGGTTTCTTCATACCATTTTGAAGGTAATAGGGAAGAAGTGAAGATTATTACTGCCATGACTGCCCTAGATAAAATAAGGAGATACTTACTTTCATGATCAGGAGTTTTATTGCTATTCCTTTGCCCGAAGAGGTAAAAAAGGCTCTAGCTGGATTAGTGCAGGCATTAAGGCCCATTTTCCCCAAAATTAACTGGGTAAAACTTGAAAATATGCATTTAACCCTTAAATTTCTAGGGAATATTCGGGAGGACCAAATTACTCAGATAAAGCGGGTGATAGTTGAAAGTTGTAGAGATGTTTCTTCCTTTTCCTTGCAAGGACATGGTTTAGGTGTGTTTCCAAATGTAAAACGTGCCCGGGTAATATGGACTGGAGTTTGTGGGGAAACTGATTTATTGGAAAAAATATATTTTGCCTTGGAAAAGCGGTTGGCTCAAATAGGTTTTCCTGAAGAAAAACGGCGTTTCCAGCCCCATCTTACCTTGGGCCGAATAAAGACAGGGGCTAGTTCTAAATTACTTTTAGAGGCCATCCAGCGGTATCAAGCTTTTTCTACCTCTTCCTTTACGGTAAAAGAAATAGTATTATTTAAAAGTAACCTCCATCCACAGGGGGCAAGATATACGGCCTTAGAAAGGGTGGAACTGGGAATGGGTAATGAATGAGATAATTATAAAAAAATAAAACTAGTTAAAGGAGTATTTAAATGAGTAACCAAAAACAGCAAGTTTTGCAAACCGCTATTGGCCAGATAGAACGGCAATTTGGCAAAGGGGCGATTATGCGCCTTGGTAGCCAACCTCAAGCCTTTGATATTCCTGTCATCCCTACAGGAGCTCTTTCTTTAGACATTGCTACTGGGATAGGCGGGATACCTAAAGGCCGGGTGGTAGAAATATTTGGTCCTGAGTCTTCAGGTAAGACCACGATTGCCCTTCATGTTATTGCCGAAGCCCAAAAACAGGGGGGTGTGGCTGCTTTTATTGATGCCGAACATGCCTTTGATGTGCATTATGCGAAAAAACTCGGTGTAAATACAGATGAACTTCTTGTTTCTCAACCAGATTATGGTGAGCAGGCACTGGAAATAGCTGAAGTATTGGTGCGGAGTGGAGCGGTCGATGTGGTAGTGGTTGATTCAGTAGCTGCCCTGGTGCCTAAAGCAGAATTAGAGGGAGATATGGGTGATGCCCATATGGGGCTTCAGGCCCGACTTATGTCACAAGCCCTCCGTAAACTTACCGGGATTGTGAGTAAGTCCCAGACAGCTTTAATTTTTATCAACCAGATTCGGACTAAAATTGGCATGTTTGTTGGTAATCCTGAAACTACCACCGGTGGCAATGCCCTGAAATTTTATGCTACCATGCGCATTGATATTCGCCGCATTGGTCCTATTAAAGAGGGAGACCAAATGGTTGGCAATAGAACGCGGGTAAAGGTGGTAAAAAATAAGATTGCTCCTCCTTTTAAAGAAGCAGAATTTGATATTATCTATGGTGAAGGAATTTCTAAAGAAGGTAATATCCTGGACTTAGGAGTAAATTATGGCATAATAGAAAAAAGTGGGGCCTGGTATGCTTACCAAAATGAGCGCTTGGGACAAG
>JAGHCL010000139.1 GCA_021160485.1 Candidatus Desulfofervidaceae bacterium | reverse complement strand
GTAGTGGGTACGTCTGAAATTACAGGTGAAAAATACCCAAATATAGGCAAGTTTTGATTTTTAGGTGTCAAAGTTGAGTTAAAATTCTGGAAAATGTTAAAGTCAAGGATAGTCTTGACATACCTGCCTAATAAGCACATAATGGCTTTTAAAACTATGGTCCCTAAAATAAAAGTAAATATTAAAGATGTATTTTTTAGTCCCACCCGGGGGGCAATGCGCTTACAGGAGATTGTTGATCTCATTGCCCAAACAGTCACTCAAGAAAATGGATGCCGCCTCATTGTCGGAACAGATTCCAAGCGCCATACGGAATATTTAACTTATGTCACCGTCATTATTCTCTATCGAATTGGTAAAGGCGGTATTTATTTTTATCAGCGACAAAGGAGCGAAGTAGGCCGTTATAGCCTTCAGGCAGCTATATTTCATGAAACGTCTTTAAGTCTAGCCACAGCAGCAAAACTGGATGATTTGTTGAAAAAGCAAGGAATTCGGCATCTGGAAATTGAAATTCACTCTGATGTTGGCAACCATGGCAAGACAAAAGAACTCATCCAAGAGGTAGTAGGCTGGATTAATGCTTCTGGATACATGGCTCAAATCAAACCCGATAGTTTCGGGGCCAGCTCTGTGGCAGACAAATATACTGACTAACCCCAGCCTGGGCATGCCATTTTAAAATCCAATCCTGAATATAGCCAAATGGAAAGAAGTATTTACCAAAAGTTTCTCCATCTCCCTATAGCGGAATAAAAAAGTGATGGGTTAGTGAGCGAACCTGTGCGGGCAATCCTTTCCTTGACACAGTTATAAAAATCCTTTAATTTCAAGGTCTAGTCTATTTTATTTTTTAATAGAGAGGAAAAAAGTGCCCCGTGAAACTTATAACATAAAACGGGTGAGAAATATTGGTATCATTGCACATATTGATGCTGGTAAAACGACCATCTCAGAACGCATTCTTTATTATACAGGCAAATCGCACAAGATTGGCGAGGTCCATGACGGAGAAGCCATCATGGACTGGATGCCAGAAGAAAAAGAAAGGGGTATCACCATTACCTCAGCCGTAACTACCTGTTACTGGCGCAATCATGAAATTCACCTTATTGACACACCAGGCCATGTAGATTTTACCATAGAAGTAGAACGGTCTTTAAGGGTATTAGACGGAGCCATTGGTGTTTTTTGTGCTGTGGGTGGAGTAGAGCCTCAATCTGAAACAGTATGGCATCAGGCGGATAGATATAAAGTGCCCAAAATTGCCTTTGTCAACAAAATGGATAGGCTGGGAGCCGATTTCTTTGGCACAGTCCAGCAGATGGTGGATAAACTGGGAGCAAATCCTCTCATCTTACAGCTCCCTCTAGGAAAAGAACATGATTTTAAAGGCGTGATTGACCTCTTACAAATAAAGGCCATCGTCTGGCAGGATGAAACTTTGGGTGCTACTTACGAGACGATAGAGATTCCGGCTGAATACCAAGAACTTGCTTTGAAATATCATGAAGAACTTTTAGAAAAATTGGCCGAAATAGATGAAACTATTATGGAACTTTATTTGAATGAGGAACCCATTTCAGAAACAGAGATAAAGCGGGCCATCAGGACAGCGACATTACAGTTAAAACTTGTCCCGGTTCTTTGTGGAGCGGCTTTAAAAAATCGGGGTATTCAGCCATTACTGGATGCAGTCGTAGATTATCTGCCTAGCCCTGTAGATGTTCCTCCTATAAAAGGTGATAATGCCAACACAGGGAAAACAGAAACTCGTCCTGCTGATGAAAAGGCACCCTTCTGTGCCCTGGCCTTTAAGATTATGATGGATCAGGGACGAAAGCTCACTCTGGTAAGAGTTTATTCAGGGAAAGTAAAGGTAGGTGAGCTAGTTTATAACCCTCGTCAGCGTCTTAAAGAAAGAATTGCCCGTATCTTTCAGCTTCATGCCGATAAAAGGGAACACTTAGAAGAAGTAAAAGCAGGAGATATTGTTGCCTTTGCCGGCCTCAAACACATTACTACGGGTGACACCCTGTGTGATGAAAATCATCCCATTATTCTGGAACCCATTGATTTTTATCGCCCGGTGATTTCTATAGCTGTTGAACCAAAGACAAAAGAGGATGAAGAAAAAGTTACTTTTGGTTTGCAAAAATTAGCAGAAGAAGACCCCACCTTTCAAGTGAAAACGGACGAAGATACCGGTCAAACCATTATTTCAGGCATGGGAGAACTCCATTTGGATATCATCATCCAACGATTGGCCAGGGAGTTTCATGCAAAAGTTACCACAGGAAGACCTCAAGTCGTATATCGGGAAACCATCACTCAAACCGTAACAGTGGATAAAATATTTAAGAAGGAACTGGGAACAACCATCCATTTTGGTCATGTCAAGATAAAAGTAACACCCTTGGCCCGGGGAGCTGGTGTAAAATTTAAGCGTACTCTTTCAGAAACAGACATTCCACCTGCTTTTTGGCCGGCCATAGAAGAAGCTTTAGACAACATTTTACATCAAGGAGTGGTAGCTGGGTATCCTATGGTGGACATAGAAGTGGATTTGTGTGGTGGAAGCACAGATGAACACGCAACGGAACTTGGCTATCGGATCGCAGCCTCTCAAGCCTTAAAAGAAGCATGTGAAAAGGCCATACCCATACTGCTTGAACCGATTATGAAACTGGAAGTAGCCTTGCCTGATGAATATATGGGAGAAGTTATAGGTGACATTAATAGCCGGAAAGGGCAGGTAGAAGCCATTGAAAAAAAAGGCAAAATAACAGTTATTTCTGCTACTGTTCCTCTTTCTCAGATGTTTGGTTATTCTACTGAGTTACGCTCAATGACCCAAGGACGAGGGGCATTTACTATGCAGTTTCTACGTTTTGATAAGGTAGAATGAAATATTTACAAGATTTTCGTAACACTGTGTTTATCTTTATGCATTTTTGATAGGAAAAGCCAGCTATGCGTACACGTTAACCCGACCTTGTTTCGGATTGATTATACCCGCCGTATTTTTAGTTTTTATCCCTACTGAAGTCTGAAAGTTATTTTGGTTCTGCATGCTCTGAATAAGGGTTCGAACTAAATCTTTCTTTAACTCAAAAACCTTCTTCAGACTATACATACCGGTAACCAGAAGCACACTGTTAGCTGACCCAACTCCATCCATTTCTCCCTCCTGTTGCTTCTAAAATTTCTATCTAACTAATCATTTTATATTTTACGCCTCTATAGCAAAAAGGTCAAATATTATTTGGGCTAACAATTGGGGCATAACTTAAATCTGTTGAAGGAACAGGGAGAAATTTACTTTATTGGAGATTCATATTTTTAATGGCTTCGGCCTGAAAGTGGGTAATAAGTGCATCAATAATTTCGTCCAAATCGCCTTCTAGGACTTCTTCTAAACGATAAAGTGTAAGACCAATCCGGTGGTCTGTTACACGCCCCTGAGGAAAGTTGTAGGTCCGAATGCGTTCGCTTCTATCCCCAGTGCCGACTTGCAAGCGTCTTTGTTCAGCGATTTCTCGTTCCTGTTCTTGTTGCTTCTTTTCCAACAGACGCGCCCGCAAGATTTTCATTGCCTTTATTTTATTCTTAAGCTGAGAACGCTCATCCTGACATTGCACGACAATACCAGTCGGAATATGGGTAATTCTTACTGCTGTTTCTAATTTATTAACATTCTGTCCACCAGGTCCTGAGGCCCGAAAAACATCTATTTTTAAATCCTTAGGGTCAATATCTACATCTACCTCTTCCGCCTCTGGCAAAATGGCTACGGTTACGGCAGAAGTGTGAATGCGCCCCTGTGATTCAGTCTCTGGTACTCGTTGCACCCGGTGCACACCACTCTCATACTTCAACCGGCTATAGGCCCCTTTCCCCTCAATGGCAGCAATTATTTCCTTTATACCGCCCATACCTGTAAAATGAGAATTTAAAATATCTACTTTCCAGCCCCTACTTTCAGCATATTTTGTATACATTTTAAAAAGGTCTGCTGCAAAAAGGGCGGCTTCTTCACCACCAGTTCCTGCTCGGATTTCTAAAATAACATTTCTTTCATCATTAGGATCTTTAGGAAGAAGTAGAATCCTCAGCTCTTCTTCTTTTTGAGCTAATTTCTCTTTGAGCTCAGCGATTTCAGCTTTAGCCAGAGCCCGAATTTCTTCATCTTTATCTCGCAGAAGTTCTTTGTTTTCTTCTAGTTCTTCATCCAACTTTTTATATTCTCGGTAAGCATGGACAATCTTAGACAACTCCGCATGTTCCTTGACATACCGCCGGTATTGCTCCTGATTACTTAATACTGCAGGGTCTGAAAGAGCCTGCTCTAACTCTACAAACCTACCTTCAACTTCATCTAGTTTTTGCCAGATGCTACCCGACTTCATCACTCTCCTGTTTCTTCTAAATTATATTTCTTTCTAAACTTCTCAATTTGTCCAGCACTATCAATAAACTTTTCCTTACCAGTAAAAAATGGATGACAGTGAGAACAAATTTCCACTTTAATATCTTTCTGAGTAGATCCTACTTCTAGTTCAAAACCACATGCACATTTAATCTTCGCGCGATAATACTTAGGATGAATTTCTTTTTTCATAATCTCTAACCTCCTTTCAAAAGCGGTTTTATAATCTTATTTCCCAATTTTGGCAAGTTTACTGATTCATGGAATTTAAAAATTCTTCATTTGTTTCTGTGGCTTTAATCTTATCTAACAGAAATTCCATTGCGTCAACAGGGTTCAAAGGCGCAAGCAATTTCCGCAACAACCAGATGCGAGGCAGATAATGGGAATCTGTTAGTAACTCTTCTTTCCGTGTTCCGGATCTATTAATGTCAATGGCTGGGAACACACGCTTATCACTCAAGCGTCTATCCAGATGAATTTCCATGTTACCCGTGCCTTTGAATTCTTCAAAAATAACCTCATCCATGCGACTCCCTGTTTCAATCAACGCCGTTGCAATAATGGTTAAACTTCCACCTTCCTCAATATTTCTGGCCGCACCAAAAAAGCGCTTGGGGCGGTGCAGGGCATGGGCATCAATACCTCCAGATAAGATTTTGCCACTGGCCGGCACCACTGTATTGTATGCCCGGGCAAGACGTGTAATACTATCCAGCAAAATAACCACATCGTGCTTATATTCAACTAACCGTTTTGATTTTTCGATGACCATTTCTGCTACCTGGATATGGCGATGGGCTGGCTCATCAAAGGTAGAACTTATCACTTCAGCCTTAACGGAACGGATCCAGTCTGTCACCTCCTCTGGTCTTTCATCTATCAGTAAAACAATAAGATAAATTTCTGGGTGATTGGCCTCAATGGCATGGGCAATGTCTTTCAAGAGCACTGTTTTTCCTGTTCGTGGAGGAGCCACAATTAATCCCCGTTGTCCCTTGCCAATAGGAGTAAGGAGATCCATAATCCGGGTAGAATAATTTGTAGGATCAAACTCCAGACGGATTTTTTCATTGGGGAAAAGGGGGGTTAAATGATCAAACAGAATTACCTCACGAGCCTTTTCTGGAGGTTCAAAATTGATCGTTTCTATTTTTAAAAGGGCAAAATATTTCTCTCCTTCCTTAGGCGGCCGAATTTCTCCGGCAATAGTATCTCCTGTGCGTAAACCTAGCTTTTTAATCTGCGAAGGGGAGACATAGATATCATCTGGCCCTGGAAGGTAATTATTATAAGGAGAACGCAAGAAACCAAACCCATCAGGTAGTATTTCCAGTACCCCCTCACCGTAAATGGCCTCATTTCTCTCTGCCCTTGTTTGTAGCAAAGTAAAAATCAACTCCTGTTTGCTCATCCCCGGAGCACCTTCAATATTAAGCTCCCGGGCCAAGTTTAACAGTTCGTTCATCTTCATTACTTTAAGCTGTGCTAAATTCATCTCTTTGCCTCTTTCTTATAAGAATTTTTGATACACCTATACCGGAAAATATGTTAAAACGCTCTCACTCAAATATTGTTTTTTTTAAGAAAATGTTCACCTAACTTTGACAAAAATAATAAAGCAGATACTTACCTCAACCAAACCATGTTTTTGGTTTTAAAGGCGTTCAAGCTATAACACTCTTGACATAAAGATCTACCGAAGAATATTGAAGAACATCTAATACTTGCCAAAAAATAAAACTTAGATCCTCCTGATTTACACTTTCCAGGCGGGTTATTTTCTATATAATGCGCTTATTTAAAAATGTCAAGGGGTAGGCTTCCACATCTTGTTTTTTCTCAGTAACTATTCTATGGTAAAAAAACAAAAACTTGGTGAGGAAAAACATGGCTTATCGTGATTTGCAAGCATTTATTAAAGCCTTAGAAAAAGCAGGTGAAATAAAAAGGATTAAAGAGCCGGTTAGCCCCTATCTTGAAATCACTGAGATTACAGATAGGGTGTGTAAGCAATATGGACCTGCTCTCTTATTTGAAAATGTGCCAGGTTATAATATTCCGGTTTTAACCAATGCCTTTGGGTCGTTTAAACGTATCTGTATGGCCCTGGGGGTAAAAAATTTAGATGAATTGGGAGAAGGAATTTTAGATTTTTTACAGACCGAAGCGCCCGATAGTCTGATAAAAAAATTAAAACTTTTGCCCAAACTGAAGCGCTTGAGTAATATATTTCCAAAACTTGTCAAAAAGGCACCGTGTCAGGAAGTGGTGCTAAAAGGTGAAGAGGTAGATTTGAGCAAATTTCCCATCTTGCACTGCTGGCCTTTGGACGGTGGGCCCTTTATTACCCTGCCCCTTGTTTTTACCAAACACCCTCTGACCGATGTGCGTAATGTTGGTATGTATCGGATGCAAGTCTATGATAAAACAACGACGGGTATGCACTGGCATCCCCACAAGGGTGGAGCACAACACTATCGCGTGGCCGAGGAACTTGGGCAGCGTTTAGAAGTGGCCGTAGCGATTGGGCCTGACCCGGTAATGACCTATGCTGCCACCGCACCTTTACCTGAAGACATAGACGAAGTGATGTTTGCCGGATTTTTGCGGGGTGAACCAGTGGAAATGGTTAAGTGTTTGACCGTTGACCAGGAGGTGCCAGCCAGCAGCCAGATTGTGCTTGAGGGTTATGTAGAACCAGGTGAAAGACGCAGAGAAGGCCCCTTTGGCGACCATACAGGTTATTACTCTCTACCGGATGATTATCCAGTATTTCACATCACTTGTATTACCCATAGAAAGGATTTGATTTATCCGGCCACCATCGTGGGGCGTCCTCCCCAGGAAGATTGTTATTTAGCTAAAGCAACTGAAAGACTATTTTTACCCCTTATTAAAAAACAACTACCAGAAATTGTAGATATCAATTTGCCTATAGAGGGGGTGTTTCACAATCTGGCTTTTATTGCCATAGATAAGCGTTATCCCGGTCATGCCAAAAAAATTATGCAGGCTATCTGGGGTTTGGGACAGCTTTCTTTTACGAAAATCGTGGTAATTTTTGACAAAGATGTTAATGTTCAGGACATTTCCGAAGTGCTCTGGCGTCTGGGAAACAACATTGACCCTAAAAGGGATATAGTCTTTGTTGAAGGACCGGTGGATGCCTTAGACCATGCCTCGCCTCTGCCTTTCTTAGGCAGCAAGATGGGAATAGATGCCACACGTAAGTGGCCAGAAGAGGGATTTACGCGGGTGTGGCCACCGGTGATAGAAATGGCACCAGAAGTAAAAGAAAAAATTAATAAAATATGGCAAAAGCTTGGAATTAAAATTGGGGAATAATGAACGACAAACACCGAACCATGGATGACAAACAAACATATATTTTGGCCATTACCGGAGCTAGTGGGGCAATTTATGCCAAAAGCCTGATAGAGTATTTTTACCAACATAATTTGCCCTTGACCTGTTTGATTTCAGATGTAGGCAAGAAGGTCTGGGAATGGGAAATAGGTGTGCCGATAGAGAAGGCATTACCAGCCAGCATTACCCTCCATTGCGAAGATGACTGGTGGGCACCTGTGGCCAGTGGAAGTGTCAAGGCAAAGGCAATGATTGTCATGCCCTGTTCTATGGGCACACTGGCAGCCATTGCCCAGGGACTGGCGCGCAATCTTATTCAACGCACGGCCGATGTGATGCTTAAAGAAAAACGACCTTTGATTCTTGTGCCCAGAGAGACGCCCCTTAATATTATTCACTTAGAAAATATGCTGCGTCTGGCTAAAGCCGGAGCCACTATTTCACCAGCCATGCCTGGTTTTTACCACAAACCTGAGACGGTCCAAGATTTGGTAAATTTTGTTGTGGCACGGGTGTTGGATCATTTAGGGTTGGAGCATAAACTTATCAAATCTTGGGAAGAAGTGGTAAGAAAGGATGTTTAAAAAAATCAAACTTGCCCTGGATATGATTAAATTTGAGCACAGTATTTTTGCTTTACCTTTTGCCTTTATCGGGGCCTTTCTTGCCCAGGGAGGAATGCCGCCGTGGGATAAAATTCTTTGGATACTAGTGGCCATGGTCAGTGCCCGCAGTGCCGCTATGGCCTTTAATCGTTTGGTGGACAAAGAGATAGATGCCAGAAATCCCCGTACAAAGAATCGCCATTTACCCCGAGGTATTTTGACTCCACAGTGGGTGCATGGTTTTATCCTTTTCTGGGTCATAGTCTTTTTTGTGACTACCTATAACCTTAACCGTCTCGTTTTCTATCTTTCACCCTTGTCCCTTTTTATTGTTATGGGTTATTCTTATACCAAACGCTTTACCTGGCTTTCCCATCTCTTTTTGGGAATTGCTGACGGTCTGGCTCCTTTGGGTGGTTGGCTGGCGGTTAAACCAGCTTTTGCTGCCCCACCCCTATGGCTTCTGGCAGGCGTGGCCCTTTGGGTGGCAGGTTTTGACATTTTGTATTCGTGTTTAGATTATGAATTTGACAGAAAAGAAGGCTTACACTCTATCCCAGTGCGATTTGGCATTAAAAAAGCCCTTCATATCTCTACTTTTTTTCATATTTTGACCCTTGTTTGCTTTTTTTACGCCGGGAAAACAGCCCAGTTAACTCCCCTCTATTTTTACGGCCTTGGCATTATTGGCATACTACTCATCGGCGAGCACTTCCTTATTAAACCCAACGATTTCTCTCTCATTAATATGGCCTTTTTTACCATTAACGGCTTTGTCGCTATTATTATGTTCTTTTTGACGGTGTTTGCGCTGCCATGTATATGAAAATTCCCTCTGGTCCGACTTTACCGGAAAAGGTCTTGATTATCGCCCATCCGCTGGATGTAAATTTATTTTTATCTTTAATGCCCAAACCAGAAAAGAAACAGCCTGTGTGTCTGTCCAAACTTTATTTATTCCCCACTTTTGCTGTTATAGGCCCCTGTCTGGGCGGACCACAAATGTTGCTTATTTTAGAACACCTCTTCGCTTGGGGTGCAAAAAACTTTCTCTTTTGGGGTTGGTGTGGAGGATTACAGTCAAGTCTGAAAATAGGTGACATTGTGTTTCCAGAAAAGACACAGATTCAAGGAAAACCCTCCCCTTCTGCTGACCCCAAACTCTTTAAAATTTTGCAAACCCATTGCCTTCTGCCTTTTTTTACGGGGACAGTATTTTCAGTGGATAATCCTTATACCCTGGACTTTAAAACAGTTACCTCTTTACGTGAGCGGGGCGTCTTAGCCATAGATATGGAAACCGAGGCCCTTTTTACCTGGTCGGCTGAACATGGCACAAAAACTGCTGCTATGTTAATTGTATCTGACCTCTTCAGCCAGACCGGCTGGAAACCCGGATTCTCTCAGCCTGCTTTCAAACATAAACGGCAACAAATAGCCAAAGAGTTAAGCAAAATCTTAACGCTTTATAGTTTTAAGTAATCCTGGTAAGCGGTTTAAATAAAGGATAAGAGGTAATAACTTCGGTATAAGCGCCAGGGCGGATTGACAGATTTTTCTTTTGTGTTAGTATTCCTTCCCTGGTTTTTTTATTTTTTAAAGCTTGTAAAAACCAGATGGAGTGCTTATGGCAAAATATCACATTCAAACTCAACAGGCACCGCCCCGTTTTTCTCCGCCAGGGAAGTATTGTTTAAAAGTTGACGAAGAGCAGTGTTTAAAGTGTAAACATTGTGTAAGGGAAGATTGCCCATATGGCTTTTATAAGAAAGAAGATGGATTAACCAGCGTTATCTGTAATTGTCACCATTGCCTTTATTGTGTTGAGTCCTGTCCAGCCGGGGCCTTGTATTTTGTGATTAATCCTGATTATGAAGATCTGGGCGATGATTATTGGACGCCAGAAATCATTACCAGTAATTGGCATCAAGCAGAGACCGGTAGGATTCCTGTTTCCGGTGCAGGCTATGGAGGACCTTTTGTGGGAAAGGGTTTTGATGATATGTGGACAGATATGTCAGAAATTGTCCGCCCTACCCGTGATGGAATTCATGGGCGGGAATATATCAGTACGGCTATTGAAATTGGCCGCAAACTACCATGTCTGGAATTTGATGAAACAGGTCAAATCATTTCCTCCATTCCTCCCTTTGTTGAGGTCTCTATCCCTATGATTTTAACTCTTCCTGATTGGAACATTTGGGGGAAAAACGTTCTGCTTGCCCTGGCTAAGGCCGCCACGGCCTTAAACACCATTTTCATCATGAACCTGAAGGATTTTGATTCTACTTTTCATCCTTATTTAGAACACCTTGGTTTTGCAATTGGAACGTTGGAAGAAGTGAATGATTTACCCCAAGGAGTTAAAATTGTAGAAGTGCCTTTTTCTTTGGCCGAACAGGAAAAAGTCATCAAACAGGTTCATCCTGAAACCATCGTCAGTGTAAAACTTCCATTAACTCCTACCGCAAAGGAGCAGACTCTTGAATTAGTGCAGCAAGGAATTGGGGTAATCCATCTATATGCAAACGACCATGGACAAGAGTTTGCTGAAAACCCACAATTTATTAAAGAAGTAATTAAAGACATCCATTTTGCTTTGCTTAAAACAAGCCAGCGGGATGAAGTGACACTCCTGGCCAGCGGTGGCATTGCCATGGCTGAACATGTGGCTAAAACCATTATTTGCGGTGCAGACGGCGTGGTGCTGGATCAAGTCATGGCTGTGGCCCTCGAATGCCATTTGTGCAAAGATTGCCTTAAAGGAAAGCCGTGTCCTATGGAAATTAACAATATTGACCCTAACTGGGGAGCACAGCGCGTGGTAAATCTGATGGGTTCCTGGCACTCCCAACTCCTTGAAGTGCTTGGGGCAATGGGCATGCGAGATGTGCGACGGTTGCGGGGTGAGTTGGGACGCGCCATTTTTTACAAAGATGTAGTAAGTGAAGCCTTTGCTAATATTGAAAGGGTGAAGATATGAAAAGGTGGCCACCTGAAGTCAAAGAAACACCTTCGCGGTTTAGAACTCCTATCAGTAAATATCGCATTATTCGCAACGATCGCTGCAATAATTGTGGTGAGTGTGTAAAGC
>JAGHCL010000018.1 GCA_021160485.1 Candidatus Desulfofervidaceae bacterium | reverse complement strand
GCCATGAAATTTTTGTCTCAGTTTGGGAGAGAGGAGAAGGATTTTACTTCTATTATTGTCTTACCCAAAGAGGACAAACTTTTTGACTTTGAACCTGCCATTGTGAGATTATTTTCTGAATATTCCACTTCACCTTTGACCCAAGCGATTGAGAGTATGGCCAGCCATTTAGAGGAATGGGAAATTCGACAAAGGCGTTAGGACAGACTTGCGGTTTTCTCTGTAAAATACTATTATTTCAACATCACCCTACGATTAAAAAGGAGACAATGATGAAAGCAGATAACCTGCCCGAACAAGTTCAACCATATTTATTGCCCAAACCGCAGGGGAATTTGGTTTATCGTTGTTTGCAGTGCGGGGCTGAATATCCCATTGAGGAATTTCTTTATACTTGCCCTAAGTGTCATGGTATATTTATGCTACCTGATAAAGACTTTGACCGCTTAAAAGAAATTCCGGGCAGTCTCTGGCGAGAAATCTTTGATTACCGCAAGGTGCTTAACATCCCTGGATTAAAGGGAATTTTCTTGTTTCACGAATTTATTGCTCCCCT
The DNA here is from genome assembly GCA_021160485.1 of Candidatus Desulfofervidaceae bacterium. GTDB lineage: Bacteria > Desulfobacterota > Desulfofervidia > Desulfofervidales > Desulfofervidaceae > JAJSZL01. The sequence continues at coordinate 4,086 of JAGHCL010000018.1, read as the reverse complement.
TATTCCGGTAGCAGACATCGTCTATCTGGGGGAGGGACACACACCTTTAATAGAAGCAAATAGTTATCTTCAGGAATTAGTAGGTTGCCGTTTTTATTATAAAAATGATGGTCAAAACCCAAGTGCTTCCTTTAAAGATAGAGGCATGGCCTGTGCCTTGAGTTATGTTAATTACCTAATTCGCACTAAAGGATTAAAAGAAGTCCTGGCTATCTGTGCTTCTACGGGTGATACCTCAGCCTCGGCTGCCCTCTATGCCTCTTATCTGCGTGGTAAGGTAAAATCGGCTGTCCTTTTACCTGAAGGCAAAGTTACCTCTCAACAATTAGCTCAGCCCTTAGGGCATGGGTCGGCTGTTTTTGAAATTCCTGGCGTTTTTGATGATTGTATGAAGGTAGTAGAATACCTGGCTGATAACTATTATGTGGTCTTGCTTAACTCCAAAAATCCCTGGCGGATTCGGGGACAGGAGTCGTACTCGTACGAAATTGCCCAATGGTTTAACTATGAGCTGAAAGACAAAGTAGTGATTGTGCCTATTGGCAACGCAGGTAATATTACAGCCATTATCAATGGTTTCCTTAATTTTTACAAAGTGGGCATTATTGAAACCTTACCCAAAATTGTTGGCGTGCAATCTGTCCATGCCAACCCTGTTTATCTTTATTATTTAGAACCTGATCCGCAAAAACGGGTATGGCAGCCAGTAAAGGTAAAACCCAGTTGTGCTCAGGCAGCCATGATTGGTAATCCGGTTTCTATGCCTCGAGTTATGCAATTAGTAGAAGAATACAACCAATTGGCCGGAGAAAGGCGGGTGTTTGTCGTAGAAGTGACAGAGCAAGAAATCATGGATTGGATGCTTATTGCCAATCGCAATGGCCACATCGTTTGCACGCAGGGAGGAGAATCTTTGGCCGGTCTGGTGCGGGCGTTAGAGAAGAAGGTAGTAAAGCCTGATGAAGAAGTGATTTTAGACTCTACGGCCCATATGCTTAAGTTTATTAGCTTTCAACAAATGTATTTTGAGGATAACTTCCCTCCAGAGTATGAAGTAAAAGCCAAAGAAGAGTTAAAAAATGCTCCCAGGTTGGTTAAGCCAGGTGATATTCCTGTTTTCCCCAATGAGAGACAATTGAATGAAGATGAGTTTAGAGAATTTGTGGAAAAAACAGCCAAAGCTATTGCTGATGCCCTTAATTTATCCAAGCGAGATTAATGTAGTAATTGGTGCTAGTGAATAATAATTGGTAGGAGCTTTAAAATTAACCACGAGACACTAGTGACTACCTGAATGATAGCTTCTTCAATATTTAGATTTATTTAACCTCAACGCATTCACACACTAACTTATTTTCTGCGGATATCTGCGAAGTCTACGTCTTAATTAACTAGCAAATTACCGAAACATTTTGTATGCCTTATAAGTATATTGTAATCCAGACCCAATGGTTAAGAAAAGGGTGAAGATGAAGAGCAAAGGAAGGAAGAATGGGGGTATTTGAAACTGAGTGTTGATTAGAACAGCCATCACAGTAACTATTTGAGATAAAGTTGTTGCTTTACCTAATAAAGAAGGTTTTACTTCAAAACGCACATTGAATAAAAAGAGTAAGAGAGCTCCCATGAGGATGAAAACATCCCGACTAAGAACGACCACAGCCAGCCAATAAGGAATGTGGTGATACCAGGAAAGTAAGACAAAGGAAGTAGAGAGCAATACCTTATCTGCAATCGGGTCAAGACAGGCACCCAAATTGCTTTTTTGATTAAGTCGTCGGGCTAAAAAACCATCTAAGGCATCGGTAATACCAGCAATAAAAAATATGCCTGTAGCCAAATCAAGCCGTTGGTTGATCAAAAAGATAGTCAAGATTGGCGTTAATAATAGCCGTAAAATAGTAAATAGATTAGGCCAGGACATAGTCAGCTCCTTAATCCTTGTGTAAAAAAATGGTATTCCCTTTTACTTTATCCACCGCAAAGCCCAGGCTACCAAGTTGGTTAACTAAATCTGGTATCAATCCTTGATAGTTTCCTGTGTAAATGATTTCCTTATCTGATGCCTGTTTAAGACAGACTTGTGAAATGCCATTTATTTTTTCTAACATCTGCCAAATATCAAAAATTTGCTGATATCGTGATATCCCGGTAAAAATCAATGCAAAATGATAAACTCTTTTTTTCTCTTTTTCTAACCAGTTTGATAATCTAGGGGCAATATTATAAGCAAGGATTTGTGTTTGCGCTAGAGCCATTTGAATAAAAGTCTCAATGTCTGCAGCCGGAATCTTTTTTTCTAACACGTCCTGAAAGACGATGTCCTGATAAGTAACGTCGGTTAGCTCTGTTTTGAAAGTTACACTCCAGAAAGAGTTTTCTTCTATTCCAGAAACAGCGGCGATATTAAGACTGAGAATGAAAGGAATTCCCTGTTTGAAAGCATAATCAGAGGCGTTTCTTACATTTAAACTTTCTTTATACACAGGTGTTAACCTGAACAGATGAAAAAAACGTTTCCAGAAGGATAAAAGTTGCGCTTTAAAATCAATACCTTCAGGTAAATTGAAAACTAATAATATTTTTTCTCCATTACCCGGACAGATAATACCTCTTCTATCCAATTTTCTAGACAATCTTTCCCAGTCTATTTGGGCTTCTAATTGGACGCAGTAATTATTATCAACTCTTTCTTCATGTAATATTCGATAATTTTGGATATAATCAGGGCCATAGGGGGAAATTTCTTTAGTAATTTCATCTGGATAGGGATAGATAGTTTGCACTGCCTTTACAAGAGCCAGATTGAGGGCTTGGTCTACAGCTTGTTGACGGGCATCTACTAGATTGTCTGTTGCAGGTGCTCTACCTGTGGTGATAATAGTCTCTTCTGCTCTTACCTGGATGGGTAAAAGTAAAAGGAAAAGAGAGAATAAAACGCAACCTTTAAAGCAAGTTTTCATGGATAATATCCTTATATGCATGTGTATATGTGTTTTTACGCTTTTCCTCCTCCTTCCTATCCACGCCTTTATGTTTTATTTATTCAACCATTGCTTGATTATCTGTTCTATTGCTTCTTTTTCCTGAGGTTCAAACCACAAAACCTCTTTGTCCTGCCGCCACCAGGCTAATTGCCGTTTGGCGTATCTCCTTGTATCCCGTTTGGTTACCTCCTTTGCTTTTTCTATATTCCATTTACCTTTTAAGTATGCAATTACATGCCGATAACCAATGGCCTGAAGAGGCTTTAAATCAGGGGTATAACCCATTTTTAATAAATTTTCCACTTCGGTGACTAGTCCCTGTTTGAACATAAATTCTACCCGTTGATTAATACGTTTGTAAAGCGTTTCTCTAGGTAAATGAAGGCAGATTTTCAAATAATCATAGGGTGATTCTTGAAAACCGTGTTGTCGCTGGTGCCAGGAAATAGGTTTTCCAGTTAGTTCATAGACCTCAATGGCGCGAATAAGCCTCACAATATCAGTGGGATGGATTTTATGGGCTGCTTCTGGGTCAATCTGAGTTAAGTATTGATGTAACCATTCCCTGCCTTTTTCTTCTGCTAGTTGTTTTAACCGTTGACGCAGGGTTTCATCAACCGGTGGAGAAGGGAAAATTCCCTGTGTAAGCACTTTTAAGTAGAGCATTGTTCCGCCCACAATAAGGGGGTGCTTGCCTTGACTGATGATATTTTTAATAACACGATCGGCGTCGTTTCTAAATTGAGCCGCATCATAATCCTCATCTGGATTACGGATGTCTATTAGATGGTGAGGAATAATGGCCCTTTCGGCAGGGGTAGGTTTGGCAGTGCCAATATCCAGGTAGCGATAAATTTGCATAGAATCGGCATTAACAATTTCGGCATTGAACTTTTGTGCCAGGGATAGAGATAAGTTAGTTTTGCCTACGCCTGTGGGACCAGTTAAAATGATTATTTTGGGTTTATTTTTCATACATTTACACATTTATGTATTTACACGATCACGCTTATGACCGATGGAAAAATTTGGCAATTTCTTCTTTAGAGATAACTTTATAAAAAGGTCGCCCATGAGGGCAATGAAGGATATCTAATGC
>JAGHCL010000117.1 GCA_021160485.1 Candidatus Desulfofervidaceae bacterium | reverse complement strand
TGGAATATTCAGAAAATAATCTCACAATGGCAGGTTCAAAGTCAAAAAGTTTGTCCTCTTTGGGTAAGACAATAATAGAAGTAAAATCCTTCTCCTCTCTCCCAAACTGAGACAAAAATTTCATGGCACGCCTCATTCTTTCTTCTCCGTCTATCCGGTTAAGCACAAGGTGAACATGTTTTACACCAATATCTTGGGCCAATTTTGCTGCATGGACGGCTACAGCTATAGAATTAAACGTAGCATCTGTTACGACCAAACACTGAGAAAAACTCTTGGCCCGTGCCCGCCCAAAGTGTTCCACCCCAGCGTCGGTGTCTAAAAGGATTATCTCGTTGAGGTACAAGTTCTTCTGCTTCAGTGCCGATGACCAAGATGTCTTTTTTTATCAACTCCTTGGCAATATTTACATGGTTATAATCGTGTCTTATCTTTGGATTGTTACAACCAACAACGGCTTCGGATTTATAATAATGATATCGACGCCTTAGCCTTCATAGCTACCTCCTTTGGTAAATTCTCCACTTGGAAATAGCAAACCATAATTCAAACCAAGGGAGCAAGAGAAAATGGACAAACAAGAAAATAAATTGACAAAAAGGAGGAATAAACGCATGAAATGAAAAACCTATTTTAAGCCAAACAGTTTAAGAACCATGTAGGTTTTATTAACGCAAATAAATATTATATTGCCTATCAAAAACAGCAATACCTACTTTAAAAGTTCGCTGTAAAAGGTCTAAGGTTAAAGAAAACATCGGTCTCAAATTTGGTGGATGGTGGCTAGTGAAACCAACCACGAATCACCAGCTACCTTTCCCCTTGTTTTAGTTCATATTCACTAAAGAAAAAGGAGATTTCTTTTACTGCGTTTTCAGGGGAATCAGAACCATGAACCGTATTTTCTCCTTTGCTCAGAGCCAGGTCTGCCCTGATGGTGCCAGGAGCGGCTTCTTTAGGATCAGTTGCTCCCATGATTTCCCTAACCCTGGCAATGGCATTTTCTCCTTCAAGCACCATAGCCACAATCGGTCCAGAACTCATATAGGTGGTAAGTTCATCAAAAAAGGGCCGACCCTTATGGACAGCATAAAAGGCTTCGGCCTGGGCTTTGTTTAAATGGAGCATTTTTAAGGCCACAACTTTTAAACCTGCCTTTTCAAAGCGAGCAATTACCTCCCCAATGAGATTCCTACTCACGCCATCAGGTTTGACCAGACTGAGTGTTCTTTCCATATTCCACCTCCTAAAGTCTTTTTGCGCAGGAGTTTTAACTTAATCAGAGAGAAAGTGCAATATGCCTTTATCCCCAACCTCCACCACCTGGGGTATGGATGATCAATTTGTCTCCTGGTTCTACCGCTAGATTGACTTTACCTGGTAACAAACATTCCTGGCCATTACGAATTAATATATTTTCACCTCTGCGGCCGGGTTTACCGCCGCAAAGACCATAGGGAGCATGTCTCCTGCGTTCAGAAAGGATTGTTACTGAAACCGGGGAGAGGAAATAATAGCTTCGCACCAAACCGTCTCCACCCTTAAAAAGACCGACTCCGCCAGAACCTTTCCGTAAACGGTATGACTCCACCATAAAGGGATAGTCATGTTCTAGGGCTTCTATAGGTGTGTTGAGGGTATTGGTCATGTGGGTGTGAATACCGCTTAACCCGTCTTTTGTCGGCCTGGCTCCCATACCACCCCCAATGGTTTCATAATAAGTAAAGGCCTTATTTGTTTGGGGATGGATTCCACCAATGGCAATATTATTCATAGACCCACAACTGGCTGCTGGAATGGCTTTGGGCATTACCTGAGCAAGTGCGCCCAATATGGTATCTACAACCCGCTGAGAAGTCTCTACATTTCCAGCCGCTACTGCTGCCGGATACCTCGCATCTACTACTGTGCCAGAGGTTGTCAGAATTTCCAATGGCCGAAAGCACCCGTGATTGATGGGGTATTCTCCGTTAGTCTTCAGCAAACACAAAAATACATAATAAACTGCGGCCTGAGTTACCGCCCGTGGGGCATTAACACTCCCTTTGACCTGAGGACTGCTCTGACGCAAGTCAACAGTAACGGTTGTATTTTTGATTTCTATTCTCACTGCAAGAGGAATATCCTTTGCCTCTATCCCATCGTCGTCTAAATAATCGGTAAAAGTAAACACCCCTTGAGGCAAACCTGCCAAGATATGGCGCATAGCTTTCTCAGAATAATCTTTTAACGCCTGAGCCATGACATTGAGCTTTTTCAAACCATAGCGCCTTGCTATTTCCTGAATCCTTCTTTCACCACGGTTCAGAGAAGCAAGTTGGGCTTCAAAATCACCTTTTCTTTCTAAAGGATTACGTAATTGTCCAAGTAAATCTTCAAAAAAAGTCTTATCTGACTTTCCCTGACTTAAAAGTTTTCTTGGATAAATCAGGATACCCTCTTCATCAATATGTGTGGTTACAGCCATGGAACCAGGATGCTTTCCACCTATGTCAGCGTGATGGGCACGATTTATCAGGAAGAAAGAAAGTTTATTTTCTATAAATACAGGCTTAATCAGGGTAATGTCCGGTAAATGCGTTCCCCCTTGAAAGGGGTCATTAGTAATCACTACATCCCCTGCTTGCCAGTCAAATTGGGGCAGTAACTCCTGTATAGTCAAAGGCATGGCTCCCAAGTGGACGGGAATATGTGAGGCCTGAGCAACCATCTCTCCCTGGGTATCAAAAATAGCACAAGAAAAATCTCGCCGTTCACGGATATTAGGAGAAAAGGCCGAACGCCTGAGCACAATACCCATTTCTTCGGCAATGGAAGAAAGAATTTTGTTAAAAATTTCTAATTCTACTGCTTTACTTACGCTCATTGCTTTAACACCAGGGTATAATTATCTTTTATCTCTGCCTTGAAATCAGGTTCTATCCATACAGTTGTAAAAGGTTCAATGACCAAGGCAGGTCCTTTAACCACCTCTCCAGTTTTCAAACCATCCCAGGAAATCATTGGTACTTCCTGCCTGCCATGGGAGGTATAAACCTTAGTTTTACCTAAATATTCTCTTTCTATCTTCTGAGTCTCTACCTTCCAAAGAATTTCATCCAAATTAGCTTTTATCCGCACCCGGATAGTGACGATTTCTAAAGGAAAATCTGGATAAAAATGGCCAAAGTGTTGCTGGTGCTGAGTGTGGAAACTATCAACAAAATCCTCTGTATAAGGAATGGTAAGCTCATATCCCTGCCCTTGATAACGCATATCCAAAAAACAGTCCCATTGCAGATCTTGCTGGTTGAATCCAATGGTTTCCATGGCTTTTATGGCTTGTTGAATCAAGTCAGCAAACATGGCTTTAATTTTATTTCTTATATCTTTAACCACGGGTAACCACACTGTGCGGGAAAAATCCTTTATCGGTGGAGACAATAGCAAACCTAGAGCCGAAAGCACACTGGCCAGTTTGGGCACCATTACCTGCTTAACGCCAAGTTCACGGGCAAGAGCGCAGGCATGTAACCCTGCTGCCCCGCCAAAACAAAACAAAGTAAAATCATGAGGGTCAAAGCCCCTTTCTAAAGATACTGCCCTTAAGGCCCGCACCATGTTAACATTAGCCACTTCTATAATACCTAAGGCAGCCTCTTCCACTGAAACGCCCATGTCCCGGGCAAGAGGACAAATAGCCTGTCTGGCCCTGTCTATATCTAGACGCATACGGCCACCTAAAAATTTATCCGGTAAAATTCGACCCAAAACAAGGTTGGCGTCAGTTACTGTTGGCTGTTGTCCCTTACCATAACAAGCCGGACCGGGGTCAGCCCCAGCACTCTGTGGGCCTACTTTAAGCACCCCACCGGCGTCCAGATAGGCAATAGAACCACCACCTGCTCCCACTGTATGGATGTCTATAACAGGTAAACTCAAAGGGAAACCATCCAGGATGTATTCTCGAGTAAAGGGTAACCTACCATCTACCAGACAAACATCGGTAGAAGTTCCACCCATATCAAAGGTAATTAGTCTTTTTTCTCCCAACCGCTGGGCCCAAAACAGGGACCCGCTCACGCCTCCAGCCGGACCGGAAAGGACAGTATGAACTGCTTGGGTAGAAGCCTCCTTGGCAGTAAGCCAACCGCCATTTGACTGTTGAATACGAAGGGAAATCCCAGAGAGCTCCTTTTGAAGATGAAATAGATAATTAGCCATTACGGGGGTAAGATAGGCATTAATGGCCGTGGTTGAAGCCCGTTCAAATTCTCTAAACTCAGGTAAAATCTCACTGGAAATACTTATAGGGATGTTTAGATTGGATTTAAGTGCCTTCTTCAACAAGGTTTCATGATGGGGATAGAGATAGGCATGAATGAAGCATATAGCTGCGCTTTTTATATCTGTTTTTTTAAGGAAGGCCAAACAACGATTAATTTCTTCCTCTGATAGAGGTATCAAAAATGTTCCGTCGCCAAGCACCCGTTCCTTTACCCCAAAGCAATCTTCAGGAAAAACAATCGGCAGAGGATTATCTACATTAAAATCATATAACCGCGATCGGGCCTGACGTCCTATAAAAAGAATATCTTCAAACCCAGCGGTAGTGATGAAGGCAGTCCTTGCACCCTTTCTCTCTAAAAAGGCATTTGTGCCTACAGTTGTCCCATGAATAACTTCAGTAATGTTGTTTAACCCTAAAGGGGAAAGGCCGTTTAAAACGGCCTGTGCAGGGTCAAAGGGAGTAGAAGGAAGTTTGTTGGCCTTAATGACCTCCCCTTCTAAATAGACAATATCTGTAAAGGTGCCGCCTGTGTCAACCGCTACACGCATGGGTTAATCGTTGAGCTGAAAGCCTTTATAAGGTAATGGTTTGCCATCAAGCAATACTGTATTACCCTCTATCGCCAATCTACCATCAGCCGCTAGTTCTAATCCCTTGATAAAGGCCGGACCATCACATTCCCATTTCATTTGTTCCTGAACAGCGTCGGCCTTCTGGCGCAAGGGTCTGAAATTACGCATTCTAAGGCATTTTTTGACCCATTCCTGATCAAAATAAATCTTTTTAGACATAACCAAAATAGGGCCTTCATCAAACAGGGCTGTGGCCAGATGGAGAGTGGACTGGGCATAAGGCTCACCAGAAATCATACCATCGTAGACTGCATCTTCGCCTTTATACTTCCGTTGTAAACGGTTTAATCGTGCCAACTTTTCTACCTCTTCTGAGCTCAAATCTCCCACATCCAAGCGTTCCACCTGGGGCCCAGTGAGAACATCTAGACGAAATGGGTGAATATTGAAAATACGATGTTTATAAGCAGATAACAAGGGCTCGGTCACAATTAACATAAAACCAGAAAGACCGATTACATTTACTTGAAAGGCTTCTATTTGTTTTAAGACTTGCTCAAAATAAAAAGGGCGATCTTTCAAATTTCTAGGATTTAGCCCCTTTTGCTGACAAAACTCCTTATAATCAAGGACAATTACCGGCAACCCGACTTCTTTACAGAACTTAATCCCACTTGCCTGTGGTTTATCAGTGAAAGCAAATACAATTTGATATTTTTTACCGTGCAACTCGCTCTGGTAAGCAGCCTTCAGACTGCTTGCCCCACCAGAGAAAAAGAAACCAACTTTCATAAGAGTAGAAGCATTTGCTGGCTTATAGACAAATTCCATTTTTTGCTCCTAACGTAAATTTATTAAACTTTCGAGGCCTAAATTTAACATATTCATCCTTTAAAAACCAGATGGATTTTATTCTTAGGACTGCTTTAAGCGGAAATAGATTAAATGACAATAATTTTTTCTTACAATCCCTCGCTGCTTAACACCCGCGGGGTAATAAAAATTAAAAGTTCTCTTTTAAGAACTGAACTGGTTTTATTTTGAAAGAGCCATCCCAAGATTGGAATTTTGTAAAAAAAAGGAACTCTTTGATATCCATGGCGGGTTTCTTCAGATATGATTCCACCAATAACTACGGTCTCATTATTATCAACTAAAAGGGTAGTAGTTATTTCCTTTTTCTCAATAGGAATAGCATCCATACCTGGCTGGATTTCTCCTGCACTGTCTTTGTGGAGATTTAACTCCATTCTGATTTTTCTATCTGGAGTAATGTGGGGTTTAACCGTAAGCTTTAAGGTTGCTTCCCTAAATTCCGTTCTCGTTCCTTCCTCAGAAGTAGTCCGATAAGGAATTTCCAACCCCTGAGAAATAATCGCTTCTTGATTATCCATGGTAATCACTTTAGGAACAGATACAATTTTGCCTTTCCCTTCGCTTTCCATCGCTTGGAGTTTGGCATCTAAAATTAGCGTAGTTGCTCGTCCCAAATGACCCAGGGTGAAACCCAAACCTCCATAAGCACCACCAGGAGGAAGATTAACCACTAAAGGCAGGTCTCCGCTCCACGAGCTATTGGTTAGAGAATTAGTAAATGAAAAATTATCCCCTGTCCCAGCACCTCCTCTTAACCCTATTAGGTTAGACCGGCTTACTGTGCTCAAGTAATCTCCTCCCCATTGTATTCCCAATTCCTTTGAGAAGTTAGTATTTACCTCTACAATTCTCGCCTCTATCATCACCTGACGGGGAGCAATATCTAAACTTCGAACTAAACGTCTTGCCCTTTCCAGGGCACTCCTTACATCCGTCATAATAATCCTATTGGTAGCCTCATCATAGGTAAGTTTCCCCCGGGAGGTTTTTATATCCTTTAGTTGTTTGACAAGGTCAGCGGCTTTAACATAATTTACTTGAATCTCTTCGGTTATAAGAGGTTCAGATTCTCTCTTTTGCTCCAAGGCCTTCTGAGCTTGAATTAAAAGTTCTTGTTGTTTCTTCAGTTCCTTAATAGGTAGAATCCTCAATACATTTCCTTTTTTAACTACACCCAGATTATAAGTCTGCAAGAGCAAATCCAAGGCTTGATCCCAAGGCACATTTTTTAACTTTAAAGTTACTTTCCCTTTTACTCCTTCACTAACAATAATATTAAGACCACTCATATCAGCCAAAATCCTAAACACATTTTTAATATCCGCATCCTGAAAGTCTAAAACCACTGGCCTTCCGGTAAAGACCCGAACGGTGCCAGGAAATATGATTAAAGGCTCTTCTTGGGTAGCTTTCTGTATAAAGGGAGAAACTAAAGGAGCACCTTTGACTCCTTCTTTCTTCTCAAGAAATGCCTTCTCTACCTTTTTTTCTTTTCGTTCTGGCACTTCTTTATAAGCCTTTTGTTCAGCCAACTTAACTTTAGCTTTTTCTTTGGTTTCCCTAACATTAAAAGTAAGATATAAATGTTGTTTTGTCGTCACAACCTTAAAAGGAATTCTTCTTTTAAAGTTTATCTCAATGTCTACTGTCTTTTCATCCAAAGACCGGGGGAGAATTCGCTCTATTCCACAAGAAAAATATTTTGTTTCCAATTCCCTCAGCAAGAAAAAGGGAATTTTCACATTATATAATTGAAGCACCAAAGTGCGAAGCTTAGGATAAAATACTTCGTATTGAAGCTTCCTGTCTGCTGAAATGATCAGCCTACATTTTTGTGGTGAAACTTGTTCAAAATCTATAGCTGTTATTTTAGCCAAGGGCATTTGTTTCTTTTCTAAATCCAGGGTAATCTTCAGCACATTATTTTTCACCGTAATATGGTAGGGCAATATATCTTTTAAAGCGCAATCTATGACCAAACGCAATTTATTTTTGAACATCCCCCATCGGAGCTTGGGATAAATGGGGTTGTTTAATGCATACGATTTGGGAAGATTA
>JAGHCL010000094.1 GCA_021160485.1 Candidatus Desulfofervidaceae bacterium | reverse complement strand
TCGCAAGCTTATGACACTGTGTGCCTTACGCACGGCAAATATTTTTTAACAGACTGAACTAGTCCGAGACTTAGGTTTGCCGTAAGCGACCGTCAGTCGGTATTTAAATATTTTAGAAGTAAGTTGTCTTTTGATTAAGCTGCCGTCCTTTACCCGCAATCTGGCCACCATGCTTTTTGAGAACTTTATCTTTTTAAATCTATATGTATTTACCCAGCTTCATCTTGGACGTATATTCTATTTCCGCACCTATGGAGGGCGGGAAAAAGAAGTGGATTTTGTGCTGGAAATAGAGGGGAAAGTAGTGGGTGTAGAAGTAAAGTATTCTAAAAACGTTGTTTTTTCAGATATAGAAGGGTTGCGCTATTTAAGAGAGGTTTGCCCTGAATTCCACTGTGGATTTATCATCTATCTAGGCAATGAAATAAAAAGGCTTTCAAGTAATATCTATGCCGTGCCGTGGTGGTATGTTTAAATTGGCGGATGGTGGTTAGTGTCTGGTATTAGCGAATAGAGAAAGGTTGGTTTTTAACCACTTGCAGTGAATAGTTCTTGTGTAAGTCTATCCTTTAAATCCTTAATTTGAAGTAAGGGTAAAATAACGGTGTGCATCTGTTCTGCCCGCTGTTTTAAGTGTTCTTTTATTTCTCCTCTTTGGTCAAAAATTTTTTCAGTTTGGGTGGCCAAAAAGGCATTGATCCTTAAGCCAAAGTCTGTTTGTAATGCTCCTATTTTATAGAGGATGTCCTGCTCTTTATCATGCTCTTGGTCAAGGGATTTACATTCCACAAAATATAAAGCATTTTCGTAGGTAAACATCACATCAAATTCATTCTGAGTGCCTTTAGGAGAAATAAGCTGAAGATTGAGTTGAACATCGGTGATACCCTTTGGTTTTAAATCACAAAGAAGTTTATATACATATTCTTCCAACCAGCCGCCAATAAAATAATGATAGAGATCATGATTAATGATGCACGTAATGCTTAAACGGCCATTTTTAGAAGAGTATTCAAAATCCCAATCATGAAGAAACCTTTTTAAATGGTCGTCTAATAGGGCTTGAAAATAGAAACTAACTTCAATCTTTTTACCCTTTTTTATCTTTTTAATACTACTGCTTCCTAATGCCCGCAGTTCACTGCATATTGCCTTTAAAAAGGGCTTTAGTTTTAAATAATGCTCATAAATAAAGGCGGTTTTTTCAAAACGTTCTAAAGCTCTTTCTCCTCGTTCTTTTGCCTTTTGCTGTTCTTCTGCAGATACACTTACCCCATAAGCCGTAAGATATTCTACTACATTTAATCTGATATCAAGTTTTGTCGGTGGCATAACGCTTTTAGGTGGGTGAGGGATAATAAACTCATTTCTAGGGATGGGAATGTATATCATCTGACAGGGATAATCTTTAAAAACCTCATACGCACCAATAGACATCATCTTTGTGCCACCAGTAAGGTTCACGATTGTCTCAAAATTCTGTAAATTTATTTCCTCTGTCCAGCGTTGTAATTTATCCATACAGTCCTTAATAGAGTCTTGATTAACTACCAGCGTTTGATAATTATCAGGAGAAAAATCCATGCCTTTCATTTTTAAAGTGTGCAAGATGGCCTCTACCTTGTGTTTCTGCTGCATTTTTTCTGTGCTGACAAAAAGGAGATTATCGGGTTGAAAATGTAGAATGGCTAAAATATTTGGGATAGTTTGTTCACTGACAAGAGAAACCATCATTTTTCTAACCTGTGTTTTCATTTCCTACCTCCCATACCTTCTAAATCTCTTATGCCGAAAGATTCTTTCTATGACTACCTCCCCTTCAGGAGAGCTCTCTTCTTTAACGGCCCTTTCGGTAGTAGCATAAATGGGAGTAAGCCCTAGAGAAAAGGCATAATTCACCATAAGATAGACCGCACCAAAGTCTCCCTGAATTAAAACCAAGTCACCTTTCTGGACATTTTCTTTAAGCCAGCCTTTAATCGGCTCTAAATATTCGTTTAATTCAAACAAATCCGGCGGCACCTGCGACCACAGATATTGCAACTCTGGTGGCAAAGAAATGATATTTTCCACCTGCCAGTTTTCTTTTAGGTCTTTTTCCTGTTCAGGAGTTAGTTTGTGGGAAAAAAGAAGAAATATGTTAAGCATGGTTTATTTGCTCAAACTTTACCTTCACCCAACCCAGCGGGTATTTTTGCAAGGCCAGGTTACGGGTAGTACCTTCTTCTTGCCGATAAAATTTTCTACCTTTGCCCATGACTGCAATTTGACGCAGACCTTCAAGGGTCATGCTTTCAGCATGGGAAAAACGGCCTATACGCATAATAAAGGCATTAGCAGGTAGTGTTTCAATTATATTTAAAAGCCGCATTGAGACTTCTTTTAGTTCAGGCTGATGTTTGTAAAATTTTTCATATTCATATTTGGCAATATCTATGTAGAATTGGTTACATGCTTCTTTGATGATGTTTATGTCTAAAGGAAGGGAGACTTTTGCGTTTGAAAGGAAGGTAATTTCTAGTTTAAATTCAATACCCTGGTGACAGAGATCTCCCTCTGTCATTTCTACCCGCATATCCATAGAGTTGAATCTGTTTTTTCTGAGATTGTAGTTAAACACCTCACCGACAAAGGTGCTATCTGGAGGCAGACTAGTATCTGAAACTTTTACTGCCCGAAAGGGATCATCGCTAGGATTTTTATGTTTTAAGATTAGTTTTTCTGCTTTTTGAGCAGCCCAACGAGGCTTTTCTTTTTTAACCTTGGATTTGATGGAGGTAATATTTTGTTTCTTTAAAAG
>JAGHCL010000184.1 GCA_021160485.1 Candidatus Desulfofervidaceae bacterium | reverse complement strand
TTATTTATTCTTATCGGTTAATTTATGAAATTTCTGCTAATGGAATAGAAATATTAACAGTAGTTCATGGAAAGCAAAACTTTCCGATGGAGAAAGTTGACAATTATAAAAAGGAGTAATCACCTCACAAATCATTTCAGTAAAACTTAGCTAAATGCCGAACTGCTGAATATCAGTGTATCCAGCAAAGCTTGTCCGCTCCTTGCAACTTGTAACTCTTTATGTCATTCGACACTGGTCTTTTCTAATTCTTCTAGCCTAGCATATTTTGCCAGGGTATAAGCCGCATACAGGCTTGCTAGTAATAAACCATATCTACCATCTAAAAAACCGGCCTGCAGAAAAAACATCTTAAAGAATGTCCAGAAACCATGAAAAAACCCCCTTCCAATCCCTCCTTTTTTACCTGCTTTTTTCTTTTCCTGTGCCCATAAATCTACATATTTCTGCATTTTTTTCAAAAAATCGGTTAAGGAGCTATAGGTGTAATGAATTAAAGGGGTCTTAAGATATCCTATCTTGCCATTAACTACTACCTTTTCGTGCACCAGCCTTTCGTCAAATCTGGCCTTTCCTCGCTTAAACAGTCGCAACTGGTAATTGGGATACCAGCCACTATGTCTGATCCAGCGTCCACAAAAAAAGTTTTTACGTGGGAGATAATAACCAGCTATTTCTGAATTGGATATAGCTATTTCTATTTCTTCTTTTAATGCTGGTGTTACCCGTTCATCTGCATCAATACTTAATATCCATTCTCCGCTTGCCTTACTCAACGCAAAGGCCTTCTGCTTCCCATAGCCATAAAAGGGATGTTGGGATATCTTGTCTGTGAATTTAGCGGCAATCTCTAGTGTTTTGTCCGTGCTAAAGCTATCTACGACAATAATTTCATCTGCCCAGGAGACACTCTTAAGGCAAGCCTCTATATTTTTTTCTTCATTATAAGTAATGATGATGGCTGAAAGCTTTGGCATAAAGTCTATTTTTCTTCCTCTACCCTAATTGCCTCTTCAATTAACATGATAGGGATGTCGTCTTTAATGGGATAAAACAACTTACATTTAGGGCACAAGAGACCTTCTCCATGTGGACCTTCTTTCACATACTTCAGATCACCCTTACACTTAGGGCAAGCTAGGATTTCAAGTAATTCTTTATTGATAGGCATGATTACCCTCCTATATTATGCTTTTATTTTAATCTGAGAATTTTGAAAGTCAATTTTTGTGCTACTCGGGTTATTTATAAATTTCTTTAATCCATTGCCACTCGGCCTCCAATCCTTCTGGCAATTTTACTCTTGGCTGATAGCCAAGCATTCTTTGGGCCTTAGTGATATCAGCAGCCGTATGACGCACATCTCCTTTCTGCACGGGTTTATAAGTAATTTTGACCTCCTTACCTGTAATTTGGGGCAAGAGATCAAGGGCAGTTTTAAGCACTGTTTGTGAGCCACCGCCGATATTAAATACCTCTCCGGGATAAAACTGTTCCATTGCCAATAAGTGGGCAGTTACAATATCAGAAATATAGGTAAAGTCTCTTGACTGCTGGCCATCGCCATAGATTTCTATTTCTCCTCCCATCAGGGCGGCCTTTAAAAAGCGGTGGAAGGCCATGTCCGGACGTTGCCTGGGCCCATAGACCGTGAAATAACGCAGTGCTACTGTCGGCACACCAAAATTTTTGTAATAAAGATAACACAGGTGCTCACCCGCTAACTTGGTTACACCGTAGGGAGAAAGCGGTTGCAAATAGCTCCTTTCCGGCGTAGGAAATTGCTTTGTGTCCCCGTAGACAGAGGAGGAAGAGGCGTAAATAAACCCTTTGAGGTCAGCTTCTTTACTCGCTTCTAGCAACTTTTGCGTGGCTAAAATATTATTATGAGTATAAATTTCAAAACTTGTCCCCCAGCTTGCCCTTACACCCGCCTGGGCAGCCAAGTGAAACACCCAATCTATTTGCTTTAAGAGGGCAGCCAGATTCAAATTGAGCAGGTCAGCCTCTATCAGTTGGAAGCCTTTTTTTTCTCTAAGTTTTATTATGTTTCTTTCTTTATACTCTCTAGCATAGTAGTCTGTAAAACAGTCCACTCCAATCACAGAATGCCCCTGAGCCAATAATGCTTCTGCCAAATGTGAACCAATAAAGCCTGCTACACCTGTCACTAAACAACGCATCTCACTTTCTCCTTTCTCAATATCGTTTCACCGCTTCTATAATCTCTTCTACTTCTATATCTTTTAGACATGCCTTGTCCTTGCAATCTTTACGAAAACATGGCTGACAGGAAAGCGACTTGTAAATTACCGTGTGCCCCTTGCCAAAAGGACCTGTCCTCCAAGGGGCAGTTGGGCCAAACAGGGCAATGACCGGGTTGCCAGCAGCCGCTGCCAAGTGCATTGTGCCTGTATCCACCGAAATGATCAGATGAGCTTGTTTATAAAGGCTGATAAGGCTTTTTAAGTTAGTCTTACCAGCCAAATTGATGGCTGAAGAGCAATCGCTGCAAATCGCATCTACATATACTTTATCTGCTTTTGCCCCGGTAAATACTACCTTATAACCAAGCTTTAACAAGTCCTTGCCCAAAGCCGCCCATTTTTCTTTAAACCACATTTTACTTGGCCAGCGGGCAGTGGGATTGATGACAATATACGGTGCTTTTAACTTGAAATCTATGGCAGGTGCCGGGGGCAACGAAAATACAATTTCATTGAAATCTACTGGAATACCAGCAAATTGTAATAGTTTTAAATACCTAATGACAGCGTGTTCGTTGTAATTGGCTTTATATTTTTTATGAAAGGAAAAATGACTTCCTTCACGCCCGTTGGCAAAACCAATCTTCTTATTACCTCTGGCTAGCCAGGCGATTACCGCACTTTTTAATAGGCCCTGAAAATCAATCACTAAGTTATATCCTTTCTGTAGTTGATCTTTAAAACCTACTACTTCTTTTAAAACCTTTACCCATGACCCTTTTTTTAATGCTTCTGGCCATTCATATCGTTTATAAAGGAGTAATTGATTTATGTAAGGATGACCAGATAATAATTCCATTCCCACTTCTTCTGTTACCCAATCAATTTCTGCCTGCGGATAGGCCTTTTTTAAGGCATTCAAAGCGGGCAAGGTATGGATAATATCTCCTAGGGAACTTAATTTAATCATTAAGATGCGCATCTTTGACAATCCACTCCGCCGCTTCGTATAAATCGGAAGCAACAAAATGAGGCTTCAAAGGATGGGTGGGAGCAATATATTTCAACTCTCCTTTACCATAACCTGTTAACACCAAAATACCTTTTGCTCCTACGTTGTGGGCAAGCTCAATATCTTTAAATCTATCGCCTACGACATAACACTTATTTAAATCCAGGTCAAAATCGGCCTGGGCTTTATAAACCAGACCGGGTTTGGGCTTCCGACAAGGGCAATTCTGACGATAGGCAGGCATGGCTGCCTGAGGATGGTGCGGACAGTAATAAATTCCATCTAGCTCTGTTCCTTGGGCCTTTAGTTGCGTTTGAAGAAGTCGATGGATTTCTTCAATCAAACTTGCCGGGAAATAACCCCTAGCTGCCCCAGCCTGATTGGTCACCAGGATTACCTTAAAGCCATATTTTTTAAGCAGCTTAATTGCTTCGGGTACCCGGGGAAGGAGAATAAACCGGTCTGGATGATTAATATACCCCATTTCCTCGTTGACCGTTCCGTCCCTATCTAGAAATACTGCCCGATTTCCCATTGTCTTGAGGTTTATAGGAAAAGAGGGAGTATGTCAATATTTGCCGTCCCAGGATTCTCCTAAGTGGAAAAATAGGCAGATTTTTTAGAAATAAACAAAATTAGAAACTTCAGAAGTAAGGTTTTGGAAGGTGTTTAAGGTTGTTTTCCTCCCTTGACAAGAGCTAATTTCACTTATAGAAAGATAAAATCTCTAAAGCCGGAGGAGAGCTGTGGTTAAAACAATAGAAGAAATCAACGCCAAGATAAAAAAGGGAAAGGCAATTGTGGTGACGGCTGAGGAGATTTTGGAAGTGGTAAAAGAAAAGGGTGTGAAACGAACCTTGCAGGAAGTAGATGTGGTTACGACCGGGACTTTTAGTCCGATGTGTTCCTCCGGTGTTTTGTTAAATTTAAAGCAGCCTAGCCCACGGATGAAATTCGGGGGAGGGGAGGTTACTCTTAATGGAGTACCCGCTTATTCCGGTTTAGCTGCAGCAGATATTTATCTTGGTGCTACTGCCCTTCCTGAAGACGACCCTAGAAATAAAGTTTACCCGGGTGGTTTTAAATACGGAGGCGGGCATGTAATAGAAGAATTGGTGGCTGGGAAAGATATAAAGGTCGAAGCCTATGCCTATGGCACCTATTGTTATCCTAGGACAGAATTTACCGGGTTCATTAACCTGCAGTCTTTAAATAATGCTATTTTGTTAAATCCACGTAATGCTTACCAGAATTACAATGTTGCCGTAAATTTGTCTTCAAAGGTGGTTTATACCTATATGGGAGTTTTGCTACCCAAGCTGGGTAATGCTAACTATGCTACTGCCGGCCAACTTTCACCACTGTTTAACGACCCGTATTATAAGATAATTGGTATTGGCACCCGCATCTTTTTAGGAGGTGGTATTGGGTATGTAATGTGGCATGGAACGCAGCACCAGCCCAAGGTGCCTAGAACCGATAGGGGTGTTCCCACCCGTCCTGCTGGCACAATCGCCCTTATCGGTAATTTGAAACAGATGAATAGTTACTGGCTTAGGGGGGTTTCCTTACGGGGTTATGGGGTAAGTCTGGCTGTAGGGATAGGTATTCCCATTCCCTTACTTAATGAGGAAATTCTTTCTTATACCTTAGTAAGCAATGAAGATATTATCATGCCAGTGGTAGATTATGGAGAGGCTTATCCTCAGGGTAAAGACGAAGTATTGGAGGAAGTAACTTATGCTGAGGTTCAATCTGGTGAAGTGGAAATAGGTGGGAAAAAAGTGCCTACAGGCACGTTATCTAGTTATGCCCGGGCCAGAGAAGTAGCAGAAACTTTGAAACAGTGGATTAAATCAGGCAAATTTACCCTGACCCAGCCGGCAGTGACTTTAGATAAGTTAGGAGTAAGGTATGATTAAGAAAAAATATCTCCTAGTTTTCCCTCCTGAAGCAGTAGAAGAGCCAGTAACCTATCACTTAATCCATGACTACCGATTAGTAATTAACATTCTGAAGGCCAGTGTGACACCAGGGAAAAAGGGGCGTTTGACAATTGAAGTAAGAGGTAAAGAAGATAATCTGGCCAAAGCGATGGCTTATCTTGCTAGTATGAATGTAGCGGTAAAGCCTGTTGTAGAAGGAATTCGGTGGCGGGAAGATAGATGTGTTCACTGTACGGCCTGTGTGCCTGGGTGTCCAGGCCAATGCTTTGTGGTAGACAGGAAGACAATGCGGATTTCCTTTATTCAGGAAAGATGTATTGGTTGTAGGCACTGCCTTTCTGTATGTGCTTATGGCGCTATAGAATTGGTAGAAGAAAATAATGCAGCTTAAAGATACATTTAAAAGGTATACCTTAGATCAGGATAAGGCAGTTTCTCCAGATATTACTTGTCTTCAGGTAGAAAACCGTCTGAAACGGGTTAATCTAAAGATATTGCAAAGGATAGAGAGGATTGATAAAGGACGTTTGGATATCCCTGTATTTTTTAGCTTTTATGGTGAAGACGGTCAGAAAATTACAGGGAAAAAGACGCAGATGGGAAAAGGGGCCACCCCGGAACAGGCCAAGGCTAGTGCCCTGATGGAGTTAGTAGAGAGATATAGCTATTTTAGCTTTAAACAGAATCAAAAGCGGTTTAAAGTTACTACCCACGAATATATTGTTAATCCCATTCCTCTGGAGCTCATTGCCAAATCCGTGCACGATGAGGAAAACCTGAATAAAGCTAGCTTGTTTTTAAAACAAATACCCTTTCGGTGGGCCAAGGCATATAATCTTACTCGGGATGAGGAAATGTGGGTGCCTTTTGATTGGTTTGTAGCCATTAATGAGTTTAATGGCACTGCTGCTGGTAATACGCTGGAGGAGGCTATTATTCAAGGTTTATGTGAAGTGATAGAACGGCATGTGTGTGCTGTAATTGCTCAGGAGCAGAGAGTTACTCCAGACATAGACCCCAGTTCTGTCCAGGACGAAATTGCGCAGATGCTTTTACAAAAATTTACTCGGGCAGGAATAAAGGTATATTTAAAAGATTTTACCTGTGATATGGGTATTCCTACCGTAGGGGTTTTGGCATATGATCCAGCAACTTTTCCCAGAAGTGAGATTGTCTTTACGGCTGGCACCCAGACAAGTCCGGTCAAATCCCTAATTCGGGCCTTGACTGAGACAGCACAATTAGCGGGCGATTTTTTGGAAACACCTGGCTATGTAGCTAGTGGTTTACCCAAACCGCAAACTCTGAAAGATGTGTCTTATGTTGTGCAACAGGAGAAAACGGTTTCTATCAAAGATTTACCAGACATTTCACACGAGAACATTCGTATGGAGATAGAGAGGGCAGTTGATGCGTTGGAGGCGAGAGGATATGAGGTGCTTATTTTGGACTTAACCCATGACTCGCTTGATATTCCTGTAGTTTATGTCCTTGTGCCTGGGGCCCGTTTCTGGCAGAGAGCAAAAGGAACCAGTTTGCCTTTATTTCTAAGTCGGGTTATAACAGAGCTTTATCCACCCAAGCAGTTATTAGGGGCGCTTCAGAGTCTGGCTACTGTGTTTCCAGAACATTATGCGGTTCACTTTTACCAGGGGATGGCCTATTTAAATCAGAGGCAATTTAACGCCGCCACTACTGCTTTTGAAAGGGCCTTAAACTTCCAACCCCATCCGGAGGATGCAGCAATCATTCTATCTTACTTAGGTTATAGTTGGAAAGAAATAGGGGAATATGAAAAGGCTGTGGAATGTCTGCAACGAAGTCTTGAATACTGTTCAGAAAATAAGGAGGTGTATAATCTGCTTGGTAGATGCTATTATTATCTTAGTAAATATGAAGATGCCTTAGAAGCCTTTCATAGGGCCATTACCCTTGACCCTAGTTCAGCCATTGACTACGCTAACATCGCTGTTAACTTAGAAAAATTGGGAAAGAAGGAGGAGGCGGTTTTCTTTTATGAAAAGGCCTTGAAGCTTGATTCTTCTTTAGGATTCGCTCGGGTTAATTTAGAAAGATTAAAGGAGGAATAAATTATGGCTCTAGATGAGTTAAAAATCACACAAGCAATTATTGAACGTTTCACCGAAAAATTGAAATCTGCTTTAAATCTGGATGTTGCCATTGTTGGGGCCGGACCTTCAGGAATGGTGGCTTCTTACTATCTGGCAAAGGAAGGATATAATGTAGCTATCTTTGAAAGAAAGTTGAGCATTGGTGGCGGCATGTGGGGTGGTGGCATGATGTTCAATCAAATTGTTGTCCAAAAGGCAGGGAAGCGAATTTTGGACGATTTTGGCGTCAAGTCTCTACCTTATAATGAAGAATATTTTACCGCAGACGCTATAGAAGCAACGACTGTTATTTGTGCAAAGGCCTGCCAAGCTGGAGTAAAGATGTTTAACTGTATCTCTATGGAAGATGTGGTTGTAAGAAAGGGGAGGGTATGTGGTTTGGTGATTAATTGGTCACCGGTAGAAATGACAGGACTGCATGTTGATCCCCTTGTCGTTCATGCCCGGTATGTGATAGATGCCACTGGCCACACAACAGAAGTGATAAAGGTCATAGAGCGCAAAATGGGAGAAAGGTTATTAACCCCTAGTGGCAAGATAGAGGGTGAAAAGTCACTTTGGGTAGAAATAGCTGAAACCACAACTATAGAAAATACCAAAGAGGCATATCCAGGTATTTTTGTCACGGGTATGGCGGCCAATGCTACCTTTGGTTCCTATCGGATGGGACCTATTTTTGGAGGAATGCTGCTTTCTGGAGAAAAAGTAGCCCAGTTAATTCATGAAAGATTAAAGGGAGAAAAGGGTAAAAGCGTGGATGAGTAGATAGAAGCGTAAAAACGCATTATTTGTTGCAGGTCTCTGCAAACGCTGTAGCCTGATTAACTTGGTAATTTAGGAATTTCCTTTTGGGGACGCAGATGAGAAATGCGGTAAGTGGTGGATAGCTTTAGGGATTTATTAATTACTAGCCACAAGTTACTGGCTATTAAGTAAGAAAGCATCTGCGAGAATCTGCGTCCTAACTATCTTGGTTACTTGGAAAACAATATAACCGAACAGAGATAAGGACAAAAGGCATTGATAACTTCTTTTTGGAGGATGTCTTTTTGAGGATGGTAAAAGAGATGGCTCTCACAATTACAATCGCTTACCCCAAAACCAGGAGTAAAAGGGAGTCGTGTAGCAAGCCTTTGGGCTACCTGACATTCAATCCTATCAGCAGTAATAGAAAAAATACCTGCATAAGGGAAGGCCTTATCCAGTAAGTAGTCAATATGCCACTGTTTTTTCTTTTCCTTATTTAAATGTCGTTTAAATCGGATGCGCAATCCCCTCTGAGCCGAGCCAATGTAGGCATAAAATCCTGGTTCAAACAAAAACCCTCCTAATTTGCCTACTGTAATAAAGTTCTTTTGAGATATTTCAATGATTAGGGCATAAACCCCCTTTTGAGTGGGTATTTGCATGAGCTAATTATTAGGAAATTTTTGGGGGTTTGTCAAATGTGGAGGTAAAAGATGAGTGAACGCTCCCCGGCTAAACCGGCAACGGAAGGAGCTAATAGTAAGGACACCTGTAACTAAACGCACTGTAAGGGTTTGTTTTCTTACCCTAACAATTTCCCATATCTTTCCTCCTAAAACAAAGCAACTTCCTGGACTGGCTGGAGCGGTTATCTCTCCTAGATGTCTGTTTGAACCCATTTCTATTACTTTAAACTCTTGCTCGTTAGGAATATTAGAGTGAATTAGTCCCTTTTCTCCTAGGTTCATTAACTTTTCAGACGCAAAGAGTTTTTTACCCCTTTCCTCTATCCAATTT
>JAGHCL010000156.1 GCA_021160485.1 Candidatus Desulfofervidaceae bacterium | reverse complement strand
CCCCGTCTATTGAAAAAAATGATTTTATTGGAGCAACTTCCACTTTTGACATTGGCAACCGTTATCGCTCAGGCCAGATTTTTTCTCGGTAATGATTCTGGTATCAGCCATCTCGCGGCTGCCTTAGGTATACCCAGTTTTGTCATTTTTGGGCCTACCGCTCCTGGTATATGGCATCCCTGGGGACCAAAAGTAAAGATATTTGCTCCTAAAGTCTCATGTGCTCCCTGTGGTGATGAAGAGAGAAGAAATTGTCCAAACAGGATTTGTCTGGAGAGTATCAAACCAGAGGAAGTGATAAATGTCATTAAAACACAACTTTCAGAAGATGAGCCAAAATTTGGTTCTAATTGATGATAAATTGTAACGAGTAATAAGAATTCAGAAGAGTTGGTTACGGATATCAAAAAGAGCGTTTTAAAGTTTTTTCTAGCAATTCTGTTAGAAATTTACTTTTCCACTAACAGGGTAACCGGTCCATCATTGATAAGATAGACCTGCATCAAAGCGCCAAACTCACCGGTTGCCACTGGGATACCTTCCTGTTTGACAAATGTGATAAAGGCTTCATAGAGTTGTCTGGCGTCTTCGGGTGAAGCCGCTTTATCAAAAGAAGGCCGGCGTCCTTTCTGACAATCACCATAAAGGGTAAATTGAGAAACAATGAGGGCAGAACCGCCAATATCTTTTAGAGATAAGTTGAATTTGCCAGTTTCATCTTCAAAGATGCGCAGGTGGCAGACCTTTTTCGCCAGCCATTCAGCCTGGGCCCGAGTATCTCCTTTAGCAATTCCCAGGAAGATCAGGATACCTCTGTCAATCGCACCGACTGTGTCATCATTTGCGGTTACTCTGGCTTCTTTTACTCTTTGCACCAGGGCACGCATTCCATTACACCTCCAGAGGAACAAGGCTAAACTTATTTACATCCACCAAACCTTTATCTGTCAGGCGCAATTCTGGAATCACAGGCAGGGCGACGAAAGATAAGGTTAAAAATGGATTTCTGTGATTTACTCCGAGCTCTTGAGCTACAGTGCAAAGATGTTCTATATGGAAGGCTACTTCTTGGGCACTGAGAGGGGAGATTAATCCGGCTACAGGTAAGGCCAGCCCTGCTTTTACCTCGCCATTCTCAACCACAACAAAACCGCCCTGCATTGCTTTAATGGCCTTAACGGCGCAATACATGTCTTTATTATTTGTCCCGGCGACGATAATGTTATGGCTGTCATGCCCAACCGAAGAGGCTATTGCCCCCCGCTTTAACCCCAGACCTGAAATAAGTCCTAACCCTATATTACCGCTCGCCAGATGCCTTTCAATGACGGCAATTTTAACGATGTCTTGGTCTGGATCAGGCAAGACTTCGCCTCGGGAGGATTTGCGTACTGTTTTGACCAGATG
Organism: Candidatus Desulfofervidaceae bacterium; assembly: GCA_021160485.1. Lineage (GTDB taxonomy): Bacteria > Desulfobacterota > Desulfofervidia > Desulfofervidales > Desulfofervidaceae > JAJSZL01. The sequence goes on along the minus strand of JAGHCL010000156.1, from coordinate 4,573 downwards.
TTGGGTGATGATTTGATCTTTTACTAAACCAATTACCCGTGCCTTTTCAGCTTGTAGGTAAATGCTAAAAGTTTCTGGAGAAATTTCTTTAATGTGAATCGTATTGGTAACTTCAGGCTCAATATAAATAGGTGGGTTGACTTTTAAAATACCATCTGCAAACACTACCTCTCCATTTTTTATGACCACTTCTACATTAAATGCTTTCAAATCGTCTATGAGGACTATATCAGCCTGATAGCCAGGGGCAATGGCGCCCAGTCTTTTTAAACCAAAACGTTGGGCACAGTTAAGCGTAGCCATTTTAATGGCCCAGATAGGGTTGAGGCCAGCGTTTATGGCTTCACGGATGATGTAATCAATGTGACCTTCATTTAGCAGGTCGGCTGGTTCTCTATCGTCAGCGCAAAAAACGCACCGGTGAAAGGTAAACTCATCTACGGCTGACAACAGATTAACAAGATTTTTAGCCGCCGTTCCCTGGCGTAACATAAGCCACATACCCGCCGCCAGTTTTTCTCTTGCTTCATTGGGTCTGGTAGTCTCATGGTCAGAATCAATACCAGCACTGATGTAGGCCTGGAGGGCATGCCCAGAGAGAATGGGTGCATGTCCATCTATGACTTTATGTGCATTTTGGGCTACTTTTATCTTTTTTAGAACATGAGCATTACCAGACAATACCCCCGGATAATTCATCATTTCTGCCAATCCTACTACACGGGGATGGCTAAGAAGAGAGGCTATATCATCAGCGGTAATTATTGCTCCACTGGTTTCTAAATTCGTGGCTGGGACACATGAAGGGACAAGTAAAAATACATTCAAGGGGAGGTCTTCGGTTGCCCTCAGGATATATTCAACTCCCCTAATGCCCAGAACATTGGCAATTTCATGTGGGTCTATAAAGATAGAGGTGGTGCCGTGAGGAATCACGGCTGCTGCAAAAGCAGCCGGTGTTAACAGGGTGCTTTCCAGGTGAATATGAGCATCCATCAGCCCCGGAATAAGGTATTTCCCCCGGGCATCTATTACCTGTTTACCCTGCTTGTAATCACCCAAACCCGCAATATGTTTCCCAGCGACGGCTACATTGGTAGTATCAATTTTTCCAGTAAAGACATTGACTATCCGGGCATTTTTAATGAGTAAATCCGCAGGTTTATCTCCTTTAGCAATGGAAATAATGTCTTCAAGCCTATCCATCCTTTACCCAGAAGTCTTTATTTTTAACTTCTCTCCAGGGTGAATCCGAGGAGAAGAAAGATTATTCAAAGACATGATTTCTTTGAGCGTAGTTTTGAACTTCCGGGCAATGTCCCAAAGGGTATCTCCCTGTTTGACTTCGTAAATGATTATTTGTGAAGGAATGGGGACCACCAGTTGATCTCCAGGGTAAAGGGGGCCTTTTATCTGGTTGATACGTTCCAACTCTTTTATTGAGGTATTAAAGTGTCTTGCAATTTTCCAAAGGCTATCTCCTGATTTAACCGTATAAATAATCCTTGTTTGTCCTGTGCGTTTATCTGTTACGGTATAAATTTGCTTTTGGGGTTCACCATAAGGGATGAGAAGTTTCCGCCCTGGTTTGAGAAGATAGGGATAAGAAAGGCCATTTAATTTGGCGATGAAATGAATATCTTTACGATACTTTTTAGCAATTTTCCAAAGACTGTCTCCTGGTTTTACCTCGTAAGTGCGAAAACGGGAAAATACCTGGGTCATTTCCATTTGTTCCTGTAAATAGGCAATAACGATGGACTTTTTTTCTTTAGGGATCCGGAGGAAATAGTTATAGGGCGGCGTGAAGGCACGTTTTAAGGCAGGATTTAACCTTTTTAGTTTTTTAAAACTGATCCTGGTTTTTTTAGCTAGATAAGAGAGGTCGGTAAGTCCCGGGGTCTTAACTATATCGTAATCCCAGGTAGCTGCCGGTTCTACCCGAAAACCATAACGCTGAAGGTTTTGAGCAATGATAATTGTTGCCAGCCATTTAGGGACATAATGTTTGGTTTCCAGCTTTAATTCCTTTGCTTTCCTGATAAGGGCCCAATAATCTTTTACTTTGTATTTTCTGATTAGTCTTTTTATTGTACCATCACCAGCATTATAAGCTGCAGCCGTGAGATACCAATCATTAAACTGTTGGTAAAGCTCGCTTAAATATCGGGCAGCGGCCTTTGTAGCCAGTTTGGGGTCTTTTCTCTCATCCACCCAAAAGTCTATTTTGAGTCCATATTTACGGGCCGTGCTTTCTATAAACTGCCAAGGACCACAGGCATGGGCGTAGGAATAGGCATGATTGTTAAAGCTACTTTCAATAAAAGCAAGGTAAAAAAATTCTTTTGGTAGCTTTGCTTCAATCAATATCGCTTCCATCAGGGGCTGATATTGTCTGGCCCGCTTTAAGGTCTGCTGAAAATGATGTCTGCCCCTGGGTGTATGAGTATAGTAATTTATATATGCTTGGACATACTCATTAATGGTAATAGGAACAGTGGGCAAAGGAGGTGGAGATGGCTTGGGAGGAAGAGAGGAAGTTTGTGGAGAATGGGGGAGGGAAGCAATAGTGACAGTTTTTTCAGGTGCTACTTCTTTGGGGGAGAGTAGGGAAGGCGGAATGGTTTTTTTTGATTTGGACTCAGAAGGTGCTAAAGGTGGCTCTGCAGATGCTGATTTTTCTTCTGAAACAATCTGCGAAGGTGATTTATTAGCAGTTTCACCTGATGAGGTGCTTAACGATGGAGCTGGTTTTGATATATATTTAGTCGCACAACTTCCTAGGAAAAAACAACACAGTATCCAGATGCCTAAAAGAATCTTCATAATAATGTTCGCCATCTAAGTCCTTTAATTAAAAAACTATAATTTCCTACCAAAGCCTGGCGAGTTACACAGGCATGCTATATTATTGCTATCAATCTCTGTTTGTTCCTAGTAAGTTGCGTTTTAATAATTGCCTTTTGACAAAGTTAAGATTTTGTTTTTAAAATATCTGTCTTAATATACTAAGTAGAAATTTTTGGCAAGAGATTTAAGTGCAAAAGATATATTTTCTTTCTCTAGGTTGCCCTAAAAATCTGGTAGATAGTGAAATTCTATCTGCTTTACTTCATGAAGTCCATTTTGAAATTGTTGAAGATCCAAGCATTGCTGACATACTTTTAATAAGCACCTGTGCTTTTATTAAACCAGCCATAGAAGAGTCAATAGAGGCCATTTTAGAGCTTGCTCAGATAAAACAGCCAGGTCAGAGATTGATTGTTATTGGGTGCCTGGTTGAACGTTATAAAGAAGAGCTAATTCCTTTACTACCAGAGGTAGATGCCTGGCTTGGGTTTAAGGCCTTGCCAGCCTTACCCAGATGGCTAAGACAATCGTCTTTACCTCGTTTTGTCTTAGAAGGTCCGGGGTGGCACAGAGAGGATTACTTAAAACGTATGCCTTCCCATCCCTTTACAGCCTATGTCAAAATTGCAGAAGGGTGTTCCAATTATTGCACCTTTTGCACTATTCCAGCCATAAGAGGAAAGCTAGCAAGCCGGCCTATGGAGGATATTTCTAAAGAAGTGGAAGCATTAGTTGCTCAGGGAGTAAAAGAGATTATTCTTGTAGCCCAGGAGACCACAGCTTATGGAATGGATATCTATGGAAGACCTTGTCTGGCTGAATTGTTACAACGACTTGACACAAGTGGGGTTACTTGGTTACGAGTGCTTTATGCCCATCCCAAACGCGTTATTCCGTTAATAGAGGCCTTTTCTTCTTGTAAGCACCTTACTCCATATCTGGACGTACCCATTCAACATATAGATAGTCAGGTGTTAAAGACAATGGGGCGGGGTATGAATGAAGAGGAGGTAAGGCGAACTCTACTTCGGTTTAAGGAAACCTTGCCTCAGGTTAAATTGCGCACAACGGTAATGGTGGGCTTTCCTACTGAAACCGAGGCAGCTTTTAAAAGACTGGTTGATTTTGTAAAAGAGATGGAATTTGACTACTTGGGGGTATTTAAATATTTTCCTGAGGAAGGAACGCCTGCCTTTAAGATGGGTGATATAATTCCTGATGAAGTGAAAGAAGAGAGATATCAAACCATTCTTGACTTGCAATATCAGATTGTGCGCAAGAAATACCAGAATTATATCGGCCACATAGAGAGAGTGTTTATAGACCGCATAGAAGAAGGCTATGCTGGGGTAGGGCGAACAAGCTGGCAGGCCCCGGAAATAGATGGAGAAGTGTATATTACTGAAGGAGAAGCCTTTTTAGGGGAAATAAAGCCAGTAAAGATTATAGATACCTATGATTATGATTTAATTGGCATAGTTCTTCCTGATAATCCTTTCCTAGAGTAACTCTTTTCAGACGGTGAATAGATGTTTTTATTGATATTTTCCCCGTAATATATTATTGTAAACGCTATAAAAGCATGAGCATAGACAAGTCTTTAAAACAATACTGAGATTAATTTGAAGGAGGAGGGTTTTAAAGTTTCGGGCAGAGAGGGAGGCAAAGAGAGGGATATGGTAGAGGCCAGAGGACTCCATAGCTATAAGGATAGCATCTTTGG
>JAGHCL010000014.1 GCA_021160485.1 Candidatus Desulfofervidaceae bacterium | reverse complement strand
GACCATATTTTAGAAGTATATAAAAAACTCGTTAACACATCTGTGGAAAGGGTTGCTCAGGCCATAGAGGAAAAGAAGATAGAACCCAGTAAGAGTTCAAACACAGGCAGCTTATCCGGCAGCGCTTGGGCTACGATTGAACAATGTGCAAGAGAATTGGTAGAAAGATTATCTCCTAAAATTGAAAGACCAGATAAAGAACAAGCCGAAAAATATATCCCAAGCGGAATTAAATTACCCAGAACTAAATTCCTTGCTCAACTCACTCTGAAGGATCTTATTAAAGAACGAAGAATGATAGAAAAAGAAGAAAAGCTGTCTCTCTATCATCAGTTTTATAATGAAACTTCAGCCATTATTCAGCATCTTTCTGGTGTTTTAGAGAATTATTTTTTGAAAAACAGAAAACCACGCTATGAAGGATATTTTTATTCAGGTCAAAAACCAGATTTGAGAAAGGCTATGAATCAGTCTCGTAAACTCCAGGAAAAGATACCCTTAGAAAGAAAGGACATGGAAATATTTTTAAGACGCAGATTACCTACCGAAAGAGAACATTATATTGCTTTAGTTTTAGATGAATCGGGTTCAATGGCAGAACCCAAAAGGAGTACGGCTTTAAAGGGGTTGTTGATATTCATGGAGGCCCTAACCAATTTGGATATAGACCATGCTATTGTTGGTTTTGCGGATACTGCTTTACTGCATAAAAGTTTTGGGGATTTTTCCAATCAGGCGCAAAGGGCCAATTTATTTGAAGAAATTTCTATGTATATTCCCTCAGGAATGACGGCTGATGCCGACGCCCTGGCCCTTACCACTGAACTTCTGGAAAAGCAACCAGAAGAAACAATGAAACTTATTATCATGATTACCGATGGGGAAGGAAATATAAATAATACAGGCAAAAGCTTTGAAGAACTCCAGGAAGAGGCCCGAGCAAAGGGAATTGAAGTGATAGGCATAGGTCTGGGAGGATATATTACTCAGGTAGGAAAAAGATATAAAACCTCTGTCCAGATTGAAAAGATAGAAGACTTACCCAGAACGTTGGCTACAGTCCTCCAAGAAAAGATTGAAGGTGATTATTTTGAATAACTTAAGCGGAGCTTTAAGTCAAATTTATCTCTCTTTAAGAAAGAAATTTCCTCAATTTAATATCAGGCACTTAAAGAGGGCATCTGAGGCCTTAGGGCTGTTAAACCAGATTGCTCCAGAGGAAGCATTTGTTGAGGCATTAAAGTATGGATTTATTCAGATAGAAGAAGGAGAAAAAGTAATTGATGCCATCCTAAATCACCCTATTTTTCAAGAAAACTTTCCTGAGGCCAAAAGAGAACATTTTACAGTTGTTCCAAAAGCAAAAACTCTTTCAGCTATCCCTGAAAACCTGAATGAATTGATCCAATTTGTAACCAATTTTGTCACGACCAAGGAATTAAAAGAGGCCCTTATCCTTCTATCAAGACTTATTGCCCACAAAAATAAGTTGGTTGCTATTTCTTCTCTAACCCTTACCTTTCGCCTTTTACCTAGCTCAAGTTTGAGAGAAATTATTATGGATGAATTAGAAAGCCTGCTGGAGGACAAAGATTGGCATGTCCGCCAGGCAGCCACTCAGGCCCTGGGGGAAATTTTTACAGAATTTATCCAACATGGGAGGATAGAATACTTAGAGAAGTTAGAAAACATGCTTCACCATCCTGATTGGCATGTTCAAACCACCGCCGCCAAGACACTAAGCGCCGTTTATGTGAGGCTGATAGAAAAGGGCGAGGAGATATATCAAAACGCATTGGAAAATATGCTTCAAGACAGTCATACTGAAATTTGTATGGCCGCCATCAATGCCTTGACAGATGTGTATTTAAAATCAGTTCAAAAAGGCCTAAGGCCGGAATTAGCAAAATTTGAAGACATGATTCATGGAAAGGACTTATCCATTAGGATAGCCGTTATTACCTCCTTAGCCAGAATATATGCTGCCTTGGTAAAAAAGAAAAAAAAGATTAATTTGAGAGAGTTAGAAGACATATCTGAGACGACGTATGGACGCATAAGGGAATCCTTGGTTCATGCCCTGGCCATTGTCTATTTAGCCTTTCTTGAAACTGGTCAAAAACCAGATTTTAGCCGGTTAGAGAATTTGCTTTCAGATGAAGACTGGCGGGTGAGAATAGCAGCTATAAACGCCGTCAGCAATATATATATTCAGCTTATCTACAAAGGAGAAATACCTTCTTTGAACAGGTTAGAGGCCCTGCTTAAAGACAGGTATAGCCCTGTTACCAAAGCAGCCGCTACGGCCTTAGGGCGTGTTTGTGCTCAAATTGCTGCCAGGGGAAACAAAGATTGTTTGAACAAATTAGAAGGTATGCTTGACCCACACAATTGGTTCTTTAGCAGGAAAGTTTCTACTTCTCTGGCAGAAATTTATGCCTTTCTCAGTAAAAAGGGAGAAAGGCAATATTTAAAGCGGCTAGAAGATATGCTTAATAACAATGACTTTTATGTTTGCATAGTAGCTATAACTTCTCTTGCCTCGGTTTATAAGAAACTCATAGCAGAAGGTGAAAACCCTGCCCTCAATAAAATAGAAACCATGCTTGAACACCCCAATCTTTATGTCCGCATTACCGCTGCTGCCTCCCTGACAGAGGTGTATGCAAGTTATGCCCTCAGGGGTAAAAAGGAATATTTAAACAAATTAGAAGAACTGTTAGAAAGCGAAGATCCAAACCTCATAGAAAATTCAGCGAGTAATCTGGTAAGGGTTTATGCAGGGCTTATAAAAAGAGGAGAAAAAAAATACTTAAAAGACTTAGAAAACCTGCTTCAACTTAAAAAAGCAGATGTTGCCCAGGAAGCCTCGCAGGTACTGGAAGAAATTATTTCAGAAACAATTACAGGCTACAGAGAAGCACTTGATCATTCCCTAACTACCTTTGAGTCAACCTTAAAACAGAATTTAGATGCTCCTTTAAAGGGAAGTTTTGCTTCAGAAATTAAGATTAATCAGCATTCAGTTAAGATAGGCCAGTTTGAGCTAAAAAGAAATAAGGCTTTAAAAGTGCCGGCATGTGTATTTACAACCTCATGTTTTGAACTTTTAAAGGCCATTTCTCTGGCTTATCTTTTAAATCACCCAGCTCTACTCCTCGGACATACTTCTACTGGCAAAAGTTTTTTAATTAAATGGCTGGCTACCCTTTTGGGATATGAGCATCTTTCTTATACGTTAAATCCATATTCGTCCAAGTTTGAACTCATTGGGGGCATAAAACCTGATAAAGAAGGTAAATTTATCTGGGAAGATGGGATCATCCTCAAGGCAGCCAAGGCAGGAAAATGGCTGGTTTTAGAAGAGATAAACTTGGCCTCTTCTGATGTAATTGAAATCCTAAATGACCACCTGACGACCGGGAAGTTTATTTATTCCCAGGATGGCCAACAGAAACAACTTGTTCCTCATGCCAATTTTCGGCTCTTTGCCACTGCTAATCCAGAAAGTTATAGTCAAAGACAAAAGTTATCCCAGGTATTTCTTTCCCGTTGGAAGATTTATTACCAGAAAGAGTTAACAGAGCCAGAATTGGCAGAAATTTTAAGTGGTCTTTTTAAAATTCCCTCTTCTGTTGCCCTTATGATAGCCAGATTTCATAAAACATTAGAAAGACAATCCCAGGCAAAACTGATCGGCAAGGAAGAAAAGGATAATTACGTTTACTCTTTAAGAGACATTATAAGAATAGGAAAAAGGATTGAGCCCTTGTTTAAAAATAATCTGCCTGATAATGTGCTTCTTACCTCTTTATTCTGGGAACTCTACACTGTTTATTTGGCCCGCATCAGGAACAAATCTGAAAAAGAAGCCCTTATGGCTTCACTGGATGCCCATTTTTGTTTTAGGGGCAAGGGATTAAAGCTTGAAGAAATTTTAAACGAACAGGAAAAAAAATTAAATCTTATGCTTGATGAAGTGCCAGTAACAAGAGGAAAAGAATTTATTCCCCAAAAAGAAGCAGAGATTACTCCTACTAAATCACAAAAAATTACCCTGCTTCATCTCCTCTCTGCCCTCAAGCACAATGACCCTGTTCTTTTGGTAGGAATGCCGGCTTCAGGTAAGACTACACTTATTCGGTACTTGGCCAGGAAAAAGCAGACCAATCTTTTTTATATCAATCTCTCTTCTGATACCGGGCTGGAAGAACTACTCGGTGGTTATGTTCAGAATAAAAAAGGAAAGTGGCATTATCAGAGAGGACTGCTTTTTGAAGCCGTGGAAAGGGGTTTTTGGCTTTTGATTGACGAAGCAAATCTCAATCCCCTTTCTGAATATTTAAATACCTTGATTGATTTTGGCTATGTGATAGACGAAGAAGGAAGTCTGTATAAAGCCCATCCTCATTTCAGGTTGTTTATGGCTATTAATCCACCCCGAATTCACCAATCACGCACCCTCCTCTCCCCTTCTTTAAGAAGCAGATGCTGCGAGATATGGGTGGAAGAGATCACGACCAAGGAAGAACTAGAACAATTAGTAAAAGGCTGGATGGTTAGTGATTAGTCACTGGTAACTAATAAAATCTTTCAAAACCATTCATTGAGTTTCTACTCCATATCCCGGGCGAATTTATTTTTTCTTGTTTTTTGGGGAAAATTAAGGTATAAATAGTTTTGTCATGAGGCTTTCCAATTTTTGGCAAAGCATCCTTCTGAAATCTCTTCTCGCTGGCGCCCTTTTGGGATTGTTTACCTTGAGTCCTCTGGCGATGTTACTAGCAGACCGAGTTCACCGCTTTATGAGTGATAAACAAATCCTAGCCATGGAAAGAAGCTGGCGTATTAGTATTATCACCGAGGTTTTTAAACCCGAATTCTGGCCCTGGACACTTGCCTTTACCCTTGTGGGGCTTGGCATCGGAGCCTGTTATGGCTTTTTTGCCAAACGATTACAAGAAAAAACAGAAACCGTGCGTGAATCAGAAGAAATATTTAAAGTTTTTAGTGAAATGGCCAAAGATGCCTT
>JAGHCL010000107.1 GCA_021160485.1 Candidatus Desulfofervidaceae bacterium | reverse complement strand
GCTTCTCCCAGATGGTAAAGGATAAAATCATTTTTAGGGAATTCTTCTTTTAGCTTTAATAATAATTGTATTCCTTGACTTGATTCCCCTGTTTTTTCTAGAATCTTGGCAGAATGAACCCCGGCTGTTATGTAAAAATAAGGATTTTGCTTTTTGCAATCTGGGGTTAATGCCTGGGCAAAATGGATATGAGCTAAGTCTTCCTCCCCCAAATTTAGGTAACACATGCCTAGATAAAAGTAGATAGCCCATTTTTTAGAAGATTCTGTTTCTGTAAGTGCCTTTTGTAGAAAAGGGAGGTTGCGTTTAATTTTGGCCTGCCATAATTCTTTGGTCAAATACCCCAAGTGACAAATTTTTATATTTGTGGGTTGAAAACTTACTCCAAGTTTTTCTAAGGAAAAACTTACTTGCTCGTGGATTCTACCCTCAAATTTTACTCCAGGAATGTGGGGGAAAATTCTAGTTTGGTAGGCGCTGTCAGGAATCCCCCGCTTGTGATAATTAAGAATTTTGACAGCATAGGCAATATTTTTCTCTGCAGGGAATTCGGCCTTTAACTGTATTAGTTTTTTTAAATCTTGGTTTCTTAAACATTCGTCAGCATCAAGCCAGATAATGTAATCACCACTTGCGTGTTTTAATGCCTCGTTTCTTGCCTCTGAAAAGTTGCCATTCCAAGAATAGGAATAAACTTTAGCGCCAAATTGTTTTGCTATTTCTGGTGTTTTATCAGTTGAGCCTGTATCTACAACGATGATTTCATCCACCGCTGGCTGCACACTCTTTAAACACCTGGCTAAATTAGCTTCTTCATCTTTGACGACCATACATAAAGATAATGTAGTCATTTCTTTACCCCTTTATTATTGTTAATGCGTAAATACGTGAATGGGCTACAGAAACTGTGTTAATCCATTTACGCATAGACGCATTCCATATTAGCCATTACGCTTTGTTTCTTAAAAACCTCTCTGTTGCTTCTTGCCAGCTAGGTAGTTCATAGCCTAGTATATGCTTTAAAGGAAACGAATCAAGGGCTGAAAAGACAGGACGTTGCGCTGGAGTAGGAAAATCTTTGCTTTTAGCAGGAAGTAGTTCGCCTGACCACTTGATTGTTTTTAAAATAAATCTAGCCCATTCATAACGGGAACAATAGCCTGTATTAGTCAAATGGTAAAGCCCATATTGACCGGTCTGAATTAAATCCAATACAGCCTTGGCTATATCTTCAGTATAGGAAGGACTGCTTGTCTGGTCAGTAACAATACGTAGTCTTTTTTTATCTTTAGCCCAAGAGATGATTTTCTTTATAAAATTGACTCCAACTTTCCCCTTTAATCCAAACACCCAGCTAACCCGGATTAAGTAATAATGATGGGTAAGACGCACAATTTCTTGCTCACCTAAAAATTTACTCAGGCCATATTTACTAAGAGGAGATGGAGTGTCAGCAATGGTATAAGGGGTATTTTTCTGTCCATCAAAGACAAAATCGGTGCTAAAATGGACTAAGGGGATTGTTAGATTCTCACAAATTGTCGCCAGATGACGTGGGCCAATACCATTGACCAAAAAAGCCTGCCTCCAGTTTGTTTCTGCTTCATCTACAGCATTATAAGCGGCACAATTGATAACTACATCAGGTTTCAAAAAGGTTATGGCTTCCTTAACCTGTGTATAGTTAGTAATATCCAATTGTTGATGAACAAAGGCCTTTACTATCCAACCCTTTGCTTCGGCCAAGCGCCAAATATCTTGAGCGAGCTGTCCGTTAGCCCCGGTAATTAGGATTTCCATGGATTACCTTTATAAAAATTCTATATTGCCATTTAACCTTTTGAAATCTTTATCAAACGCAAACAATCGTATTTTTATCGCTCACTAAAGCAGCTAAATGTGCTTCAACTTATGGTTTCCCAAACTATATTTCTTGCCTTTTAAATATATCTTTTTGTATATTTTCCCAGCCAGCCATAAGTTTCTTAATTTACTATTTCAATTTCATCACTCTTTTCAACTACAGAAGAAATCAGATTATTATTTAATTTCTTATAGCTTGTGGAGGTGTAATCTGTCTTTCTTGAAATTTTTGCATAATAAATTACCAAGAACAATATGCTATGGTATTTCCACTACACTATCATCTCCAATCATCAATTTTAACGCCTTGGGGAGTGCACTGTTTTTGACTACTCGGGAGTTTCTTCCGACCAGGGCGTCTTCTAAGCGCTCGATATTAATTATTTCCACCCCATCCAGTAATACGCAATGTTCTAAAGAAGAATTGATAATTTTCGCTCCATGACCTACGCTAGTGAACGGGCCCACAAAGGAATTTTCAACCTGGACGTTCTCCCCGATGACCACTGGTCCTCTTATTTGGCTATTTACTACTCGGGCAGAGGCAGGTAACACTACGCGTCCACTGATGGTAGTATTTATTGCTTTTCCCTGGACATCCCGTTTGATCCATTCATCTAGCACAATGGTGTTGGCTTTAAGCAAATCGTCTTTTTTACCGGTATCCAACCACCATTCTTCTAGTATATCGCTTAAAACAGGACAATCCCAGTCCAGCAGTTGTTGAATAGCATCAGTGATTTCAAGCTCCCCCCGCCAGGAAGGCCTTATTTCAGCGATGGCCTCATGAATCTTGGGAGAAAACATATAGATACCCACTAGTGCCAAGTTAGAAGGGGGATGTTTAGGCTTTTCCACTAGCCGTAAGACTTGGCCTTTTTTATTTATTTCGGCTACGCCAAAGCGGGAGGGATCAGTTACAGGCTTTAACAGGATTTGCGCATCTGGATTTTTTTCAAGAAACTTTTGGTAGAACTTTCTTAAATTTGTTCCGATAAGGTTGTCTCCCAGATACATCAAAAATGGATTGTTTTTCAGAAACGGCCTTGCAGTTTTAACGGCATGGGCCAGACCAGCCGGTTCTGGTTGCAGGATATACTCAATGTTTACCCCCCATTTGTTACCATTTCCTACTGCTTGTTTGACTGCTTCTCCTGTTTCTGGAGCAATGATAATGCCAATGTCTTTTATGCCAAGGTTAATAATGTTTTCCAGCACATAAAAAAGTATGGGTTTATTGGCAATAGGTACCAGTTGCTTGGCACCAGTGTAGGTAAGGGGTCGTAACCGGGTACCTTTACCACCACTTAAGACCAGGGCCTTTACTTGTCCTCTCATTAAGGGACTCCTTCAAAGATAAAATTATTATCTGCATTTGCTAAAAGAGGCCATTTTTTATCTCTTTCTGAAAGAATTGGATTAAGAGATGGCCACCTAATGCCAATCTGGGGGTCGTTCCAGATGATGCCGCATTCGTTTTCTGGAGAGTAAAAGTTACTTACCTTATAAATGACTTCTGTTTCGTCCTCTAAGGTAAAAAAACCGTGAGCAAAACCAACTGGAATATATAGCATCTTTTTGTTATCTGCCGAAAGTGTTACCCCTACCCACTTGCCGTAAGTAGGTGAACCCTTTCTTATATCCACCGCTACGTCAAAAATAGCTCCTTTGATACATCTTACTAATTTGGTTTGGGCCATTGGATGCTTTTGGTAATGGAGCCCTCTTAATACCCCTTTGGCAGAACAGGAATGATTATCTTGCACAAACTGGTCAGTAATGCCAAATGTAGCAAAATCTTTGCTTTTATAAACTTCCATAAAAAAACCACGTTCATCACTAAAAACTTTTGGTTCTATCAAGATTACTCCAGGCAACTCTAGGGGAATGAAGTTAAAAGGCATGTTTTGTTTCCCCATAAAATGTTTCTACCCATTTTTGATATTCGCCTGATTTTATTCTTTCAACCCAATCTTTGTGATTGAGATACCAGTTAATTGTTTTGGTAAGTCCCAGTTTAAATTCCGTTTTTGGCCTCCAGCCTAATGTAGATTTGATTTTAGCAATATTCATTGCATAACGAAAATCATGTCCAGGGCGGTCTTTAACAAAGGTAATCAAATTTTCCCTTGGTCCAGAGGAGAGCGGCCCAACGATTTCATCTAATAGGTTACAAATAAGACGCACGACATCAATGTTGCGCCTTTCGTTGGCACCACCAATGTTATATTGCTCTCCTATTTTTCCTTTTTGTAATAAAAGCCAGACAGCCTCACAGTGATCTTCTACATAAATCCAATCTCGGATATTTTCTCCCTTTCCATATACCGGAATAGGTTTACCCTCAAAGGCATTTAAAATGGTTAAAGGAATAAGTTTTTCTGGGAACTGATAAGGGCCATAGTTATTGGTGCAATTGGAGATAATCACCGGCAAACCATAAGTTTTATAATACGCCCGCACTAGGTGGTCGCTAGCTGCTTTGGAAGCAGAATAGGGACTATTGGGACGGTAGGGGGTATCTTCGCTAAAAAATCCAGTTTGGCCCAATGAACCGTATACCTCGTCAGTGCTGATATGATAGAAAAGACAGCCATTTTTCTTTTCTTCTGTCCAGGTAACACGTGCTGCTTCTAAAAGCGTAAATGTGCCGTTTATATTAGTCTGAATGAAATCAGCCGGTCCCAAAATGGAGCGGTCCACGTGAGACTCGGCGGCAAAATGCACAACCGTATCAACCTCATAATCCTGGAAGATCTGTTTTACCAAGTCAAAGTTGCAAATATTACCCTTGATAAAAAAATAACGGTTGCCTTCATATTGGTTAGCAATATCTATTAGGTTTTCAAGATTGCCTGCATAGGTTAGTTCATCTAAGTTTATTACCTTTCCATGAAAATTGGGTTGGGCAAACAAATACCGGATAAAATTGCTTCCGATAAAACCACAGCCACCGGTAATTAAGATATTTTTTAATTTACGCATCATAAAAGTCTGTGTGTTCTATCTAACCCAACTGAAAATTTCAAACGAGCCGGAAAAGGAAGCATTACAAATAAAGATAACATACCCCAAACCTAGCTGTCAAACTTGAAAGGTTCCACAAACAAGCACTTAACCCTAATAAAACAACAAGAACCCAAATTGACACTGTTTTGCCTGTATGCTACATATTTAAAAGCTTAAAAAGGAGTAAGTGAATGGAAAACTTAAATCAACTGTTAGAAGAAATAAACAAAAAATACAGAACATACTTTGAACCTATAAAAATAGGTGACAAAGAGTTATATTTTCTTCAAATTGCCGATATGAAAAAACATATTGAAAAAAGTATTGAAAAAGGAGCAGGAATTGAATTTCTCTATTGGGCTAAGATATGGGAAAGTTCAGTCATTTTGGCCTATATGCTTTCTAAAAAAAATCAAGCTCCGGTTGAGCGCACAAAAACGTGTCTAGAAATCGGGGCGGGGATTGGAGTAGCTGGTTTGTTTGCAGCTACTTTTGGATATGATGTAACCATTACCGATATTAACAAAGACGCCCTGCTTTTTGCTAAAATAAGCGCTCTTAAAAATGGCCTAAATGTGAAAATAAAAAAGGTTGATTTTACTAAAGATAATTTGAACAACCAGTATGATGTCATCTTGGCCTCAGAAGTGCTTTACAATAAGAGAGATTATCATCATCTAATTAAGTTTTTTAAACAACATATAAAAAATAGTGGTATTATTT
>JAGHCL010000185.1 GCA_021160485.1 Candidatus Desulfofervidaceae bacterium | reverse complement strand
TTATTAATCCTACCTTTTCTACTCCCTTCATATCAAACTGGGTCACAACTTCACCCTTCGTTCCGCGGTAAAGAGGAAGATAATGCATCAAAGGTTTGTCGTCTGAAATGACTACACCAGCGGCATGTGTAGAAGCGTGCCGTGGCAAGCCTTCAAGGGCCTTGGCAATATCCAGGAGTTGCCTTACTTTTGGGTCTTGCTCGGCCAGTTCCTGCAATTTCGGTTCTTGATTTATTGCTTCCTCCAGGGTAATGTTAAGCACCGGAGGAATGAGTTTAGCAATTTTGTCCACTTCTTGATAGGGCATGTCAAGGGCACGACCTACATCCCTTACCACCGCTCTGGCCTGCATTTTACCAAAGGTGATAATCTGGGCTACGTGTTCTTTACCACCATATTTCCGGGCAACATATTTTAAAACCTCCTCACGCCGGGCCATACAGATGTCTGTATCTATATCTGGCATGCTTTTTCGCTCTGGATTCAAAAATCGCTCAAAGAGCAGGCCATACATCAAAGGATCTATTTCGGTAATGTCCAAAGCGTAGGCAACAAGGCTGCCTGCGGCCGATCCCCGTCCAGGTCCGACAGGAATTCCCTTTTTCTTGGCGTGATTGATAAAATCAGCCACAATAAGAAAATAGCCAGCAAATCCCATTTGATTGATGATCTTGAGCTCATACTCCAGACGTTCCCAATAAGGCCTTTGGGCCTCTTTATTCAATCCACTGGCCTTTAGTTTACGTGCCAGTCCCTTTTTAGTTTGGTTACAAAGGAAAGTTTCCAAGGTTTCTCCTTCAGGAACAGGGAAAAGAGGGAAGTGATAATTATTAAGTTCTAGCTTAAGATTGCACCTTTCGGCAATAACAAGGGTATTCTTTATCGCCTCTGGGATTTCGGCAAAAGTCTGTATCATTTCCTGAGGAGATTTAAAATAAAAATCTGGCGTAGAAAAGCGCATCCTGTTTTTATCATTTATATTCTTGCCTGTTTGAATACAAAGCAAAATTTCGTGAGCAGCGGCATCTTCCTTACGTAAGTAATGACAATCGTTAGTTGCTACCAGAGGCAATCCGCATTCTCTGGCCAATTTCACCAAACCTTCATTGACTACGGCTTGTTCTGGAATGCCATTAGCTTGCAGTTCTAAAAACAGATTCTCTTTTCCAAAGATATCTATGTATGATTCTAGAGCCTGTTTAGCTGCTTCGTAATTCCCTTGAGTAAGCCAAGTAGGAATTTCTCCGTGTAAGCAAGCAGTAAGGGCAATAAGTCCCTCGTGATACTGGGCCAGTAATGCTTTATCCAAACGTGGTTTGTAATAAAATCCTTCCAGATGGGAGATACTGACCAACTTCAACAAATTGTGATATCCCGTTTCGTTCTCTGCCAATAGCACCAGATGAGCTAATTTTTCTTTGCCTGCCTTCTTTTTGTGGTCAGCACTCAAATACACTTCACAGCCAATAATGGGTTTAAGCTCATTTGCCAGCGCCATCTCATAAAATTCAATAACACCAAATAAATTGCCGTGGTCAGTCATGGCCACAGCCGGCATCCCAAATTCCTTTACCTTGGCCATTAAGTCTGGTAAACGGATAGCTCCATCCAATAGGCTGTATTGAGTATGAACATGAAGGTGCACAAACTGGTTCATTCACTTCCTCCCGTTTCAAGTCTATCCCGCTTCATCATAAACTCTTCTCCTTGAGGCGTAAAGAGATAAACTTCTCAAGAAAGGTGTTTGCAAGATTCCTTGAAATATTTAAATCCTGACCAGAGGGTTAAGAAAAGGGCAATCCAAAGGGCAAATATACCAATAAAATGGAAGTTAATTCCTCCATAGGGGTAATGAAGAATAAGGCAGCAAAGGGCAATGGTTTGAAAGGTAAGCTTCCATTTACCCAATTTACTGGCACTGAGGATAATGCCTTTACTGGAGAGAATACCCCTTAAACCTGTTACTGCAATCTCGCGGGCAATGATTAAAAATACCATCCAGGCCGGAACCCTTTGCAATGGGATAAGCATAATCAGAGCACCACTGACCAAAAGCTTGTCAGCCAAAGGATCTAGCAACTTCCCTAAAGTGGTAACCTGTTCTTGCCAGCGTGCCAGAAAACCATCTAAAAAATCGGTCAAAGAAGCAAGTAAAAAGACCGCCGCCGCCAGAAAAGATGGCAATTTTTGGTCAAAAGAAAGTAAAAGCATTAAAAGCGGAATTGCTCCCAAGCGCAATAAGGTTAAATGATTAGCTAATGTCCAAGTTTTTTGTTTCATCGTTATTGGAAATGTTGGCGGTAATATTCAAAATAACGCAAGACACGGTTCACATAAGCCTTTACCCTGGTATCTTCTTCTTTTTGTAAAATGGCATTCGGTCCGACAAAATAAGCCCCTAGGGCCCTAGGTAAATTACCCTGAAATTGGTTTAAAAGGATTTTTAAATACCGTGCTCCTCCTTCAATATTTTCTTGTGGTGAAAATGGGTTTGTTACCCCCATTTCTCTTGCTGTAGCGGGTTTAAGTTGCATAAGTCCTATTGCCCCACTTTCGGACACTACATCGGGATTAAAATCAGATTCTACTTTAATTACCGCTTTAAGTAAAGCTGGAGGTAAATCGTATTTAATAGCAATCCTTTTTATTAGGTCATCGTTTACATCTAAATGAACCCTAAAGTCATTTTTTTCTTTTATATAAAGGCGATACCCCTGATGCATAGGGGTATTGGTAAAATGCATTACGCCATTTTCATCCTGATAAATATAAATATCCGCCTTAGTTAAAACAGGAATGAACAAACATATGATGTAAATAGACAAAATTTTACAAAATTTTATCTGCCACCTTTTGCCAATCATCTAAAAACCTTTTTAAACCAATATCTGTTAAGGGATGTTTGGCTAGTTGTTTAATAACTTTAAACGGAATGGTGGCAATGTCTGCCCCTAATAAAGCGGCCTTTAAAACATGCATGGGATGCCTGACACTGGCCACAATAATCTCGGTAGAAAAGCCATAATTATCATAAATGGTAACAATTTCATCCACTAGTTTCATGCCATCGTGTGCGATGTCATCTAGACGTCCAACAAAAGGGCTAACGTAAGCTGCCCCAGCCTTGGCAGCTAGTAAGGCCTGTAAAGGAGAAAATACAAGGGTTATATTCACACTTACTCCTTCAGCCGAAAGAATCTTAGTTGCTTTAATCCCTTCTATGGTCATCGGAATTTTTATGGCAATGTTTGGAGCAATCTTGACCAAATCTTTAGCTTCTTTCACCATCCCTTCAGCTTCCTGACTTACTACTTCCACACTCACCGGCCCATCCACAATCTGACATATCTCTTCTATAAGGGAACGAAAGGGCCTATTTTCTTTAGCCACCAAACTTGGATTGGTAGTCACTCCATCTGCCATTCCCATCTCTTTAGCCTGTTTGATTTCTTCTACATTGGCCGTATCCACAAAGAACTTCATTTTTTTCCCTCCTTTAGCTGTTTGATGTAGCTTTTTTTACACTCTTTTGAACAAAAATAGTGTATTTGTCCATTTACTCTGGCTTTAATGGCTTTACTTTTAGGAATGTAAATACCGCACATCGGGTCTTTTACCAACTCGTCTTCTATTTGCCAAGGTAAATTTGACCTCTTTTTCTTTGAAGACGGGGATTTGAAAATATTTTTAAATAAATAATATATGCCGAAAATAAGTAAAATATAAAAAATAAGTCTCATCTTACTCTAATCACCCATTCTTTGAACTTTGTCTGTGAGAGCAAGTTTTTAAAACTCTGTTTTAAAATAGGATGTTTTTCTTCTCTTGCTACTTCTACCAAAGGTACTAAAACAAAGCCACGTTGATGTAAACGAGGGTGAGGAATAGTTAAAGTCGGCGTATTAACCACTACATCGTCAAATAAAAGAAGATCCAGGTCAATTATCCTGGGGCCTTGATCCCACGTAGGGAAGCGCCCCAGTCTGGTTTCAATGAGTTTTAACCAAAAAAATAGTTCTTGATAGGCCAAATCTGTCTCTATCATTGCCACCAGATTGAAAAACCATGGCTGCTGTTTCTCTCCTGTTGGTTCAGTTAGATAGAAAGATGATACTCGTTTCAACTGAGTCTTGGGCAAAGCATCTAAACAAGCAAGAGCCCGCTCGCAATATGCCCTTTTATCTCCTAGATTTGAGCCAATCCCAATAAAGGCCTTATGCAACTTGGGCTCCTATTCTATTACAAAGTTAAAACTTCAAATCTTTCAACCTGGCCAGGGCTTCAGATAGCCTTTCTTTAGGTACAGTTAGGGCCATCCTGAAATAACCCTCACCTGGTTCGCCAAAGCCGTTACCAGGAGTAACGACAAGTCCTGCTTCTTTCAGCAAAAGTTGGGAAAATTCTGCCGAACTATATCCTTGAGGAACCTTTATCCACAAATAAAAAGTGGCCTTGGGAGGGTCTACCTCCAGTCCTATTCGGCGTAAGCCTTCTACCATCAGGTCCCGTCTTTCCTGGAAAACTTTGCGATTCCTTTCTACAACTACTTCATCACTCTTAAGTGCAGTAATACCCGCTTCTTGAACTGCTTGAAACACCCCTGAATCAATATTGCTCTTTATTTTCCCTAACCCCCTGATGACACTCTCATTCCCCACCGCAAAACCAATCCGCCAACCAGTCATATTATAAGTCTTAGAAAGGGAATGAAATTCTATGCCTACCTCCTTTGCCTCAGGAACACTTAGAAAACTAATCGGTTTATAATCGTCAAAGTACATCTCGGTATAGGCAGCATCGTGACAAACAATTATCTCGTATTTCTTAGCAAATGAAATAACCCTCTCAAAAAAATCAGCCCCTGCTACCGCTGCCGTTGGGTTGTTGGGATAGTTTAAAAACATTACCTTTGCCTGGCGGGCAATATCTGGAGGGATCTTGTCCAAATCAGGCAAAAAATTATTCTCTTCAAGCAGGGGCATAAAGTATGATGTTCCTCCGGCAAAAAGGGTGCCAATGTGGTAAACAGGATAGGCTGGTGTTGGTACCAGGGCAATATCGCCAGGATTGATAAAGGCCAGAGGCAGATGGGCAATACCTTCTTTAGAACCTATCAGGCTCAAGACTTCTTTTTGGGCATCAAGCCTTACTCCAAAACGTCTTTCATACCACTCAGCCACTGCCTGCCGGAAGGAAAGCATACCTGCATAGCTAGGATAGCGATGGTTGGTAGGATTTTCGGCGGCGTTTTTCAGTTTCTCTACAATATGAGCAGGTGTAGGAATATCGGGATCTCCCACACCCAGGTCAATCACATCTATCCCCTTGGCCATAGCTTCTTCTTTTAATCTATCCAGTTCGGCAAAAAGATATGGTGGAAGCTGCTGCAACCGCTCTGAAAAAGAAAAGTTCATATTTATCCCCCTTACATTAGTATGTAAAGCACAACATCAGTCTGTATGTTTCAATCCTAATACATCTAGCATGTCATAAATGCCGTTTTTCTCCTGTTTCACAATCCATTTGGCTGCCCTTAAGGCACCACGAGCAAAGGTTTCACGGGAAGAGGCCCGGTGAGTGATTTCTATTCTCTCTCCCAGGCCAGCAAAATAAACCGTATGTTCTCCCACAACATCACCGCCTCGCAAAGATAGGACACCTATTTCTTCCTTTTTTCTCTCACCTACCAAGCCTTTTCGCCCATAGACACCCACTTTTTCCAGATCTCTCTCCATGGTCTCCGCTACAAGCTGGGCTAGTTTCATGGCTGTCCCGCTCGGGGCATCCTTTTTCATCCGATGGTGCATTTCTACAATTTCAATATCATATTCTTCTCCAAGGACCTTTGCTACCTGGGGCACCAGTTTAAACAATAAATTAACTCCCACACTCATATTGGGGCTAAGGACACATTTTACCGACTCTGCCATCCCTTTTATCTCTGCCATCTCTTCAGGGGTAAATCCTGTCGTCCCAATTACGATAGGTTTATTGTATTTTTGGGCTATTTTAAAGTGATTTAAAGAAGCACTATGATAGGTAAAATCTATAATCACATCTGCCTCAGAAATAATTGTCTCTAGGTCCCCAACCACCTTTATCCCCAGAGTCCCAACCC
>JAGHCL010000170.1 GCA_021160485.1 Candidatus Desulfofervidaceae bacterium | reverse complement strand
GGGCAGGACACGCCCCGAAGGTAGAGGTATAATTAATTTACTCTACTAGAAGGGGGTAAGAAAAAAAGGCCATTGTATTAACTGGGCTTAAAGGGGGCGTTTAGTATTTTATAACGCCGTAGATACATAAGTTTATTTTGTAATGCATTATTTTTTGTAGGTATCTACACAGTTCTGCGTTCTAATTTAAATTGGTCTCTTATTTTAGCTATTGACATTCTTATACCTAATTCGCATAATATTATATTACTACAAATTGTTAGTTGCGATATGAAAGGCTATTTAGACCAATTAATAAAAATGGGACAAAAAAACGGCTATTTAACTTACGATATGCTTAATGATCTCTTGCCTGCTGAGGCTGTGGATCCTGAAGAAGTAGAAAAAATAATTGATTTTTTGGAAGAAAACGATATTCGGATTATCGAACATTTAGAAGAAAAAGTAAAAAAAGAAGCAAAGGCCGAGCCTGAAGTCGAGACCGAAGAGGTTATTCCAGTTCCGACGAGGGAAGAAGGCGGAGAGAGGGAACCTGTCACTGCTTATTTGCAAGAAATAGGAGTTTATAGTCTCCTTACGCAGGAGCGAGAACAAGAGCTGACCAGACGCATTCGGAAAGGATATAATGCAGTAATGTTTCTTGTGCTTACCAGCAAGCTTAAATTTCCTGAAATAGTGAAACTGCAGCTTAGAATACAGGAGTGGAAACAGAAAGATGTAGCCCCTAAACGTAGGCGCTTAGATACAGTAGTAAAAGTCATAAAACGGCTTAGTGTGAAATATGAAGATCCTACTTTAACCCAATTGAGGAGACGAATTGATAGACTGGAAAGGGTAGTAAAGATTGCTCGGGATGAGATGATTGGGGCAAATTTGCGTTTAGTGGTGAGCATTGCCAAGCGATATGTAGGTCAGGGTTTGAGTTTGTCTGACTTAATTCAGGAAGGTAATCTTGGATTGATGAAGGCCATCTTCCGGTTTGATTATACAAAAGGACATCGTTTTAGCACTTACGCTACCTGGTGGATTAGACAGTCTATTACCCGAGCCATTTTGGATAAAGCCAAAACTATCAGGTTGCCTGTTCATTTTGTTGAGCTCAAAAATCAGGTTTTAAAGGCCTTTTATGAATTACTTAAAGAACAGGGAAAAGAACCCAGTCCTAAAGAAGTAGCAGAAAAAACTGGATTGCCTTTAGAAAAGATTAGCTCTATCTTGTCATCGGTGCGAGAGCCGGTTTCTCTGGAGTCTCCTATTGGTGATGAAGACAGCACGTTAAAGGACTTCATTGAAGACGTTAAGGCCATTTCTCCCTTTGATGCGGTTACACACGCCGAACTTGCCCGCAAACTCCAAATTATTTTATCTACACTTACTCCCCGAGAGCAAGAAATTTTGCGTTTACGCTTTGGGCTTGGTGGAGAAAGTGAGCATACGTTGGAGGAAATTGGGAGGAAGTTCAAAGTCTCGCGTGAAAGAATTAGACAAATAGAAAAAAGGGCCCTTCAAAAACTAAAAATGGCCTCTGAAAATCTAAATTTAGATCTTGAGAATTTCCTTTAATTTAGAAGTCAGAGTCAAAATGTCAGGTTGATTTTCAGTAATTTTTTATGTTGTTTTATCTACCTTCTGAGTGTTTCAAAGAGCATTTTGTCCTACTCTGATGTTGACTTCTGATATATAATCTTTTACACCATTGAGGATGATTTGCGTTTTGGCGGCGACTTTGAAAGAGCTGGACTTTTTTTTATCTAAGCTGGGTCCGCTCTGGCAGTTTACCTTAAGAGAAAGACGAGTTTGGCAGGGAAGATGGCAATCTTTTGAAATAATTGTGGCCGAAACTGGTGTGGGCCCTGTTAATGCTGCCCATATGACTACGGTTTTGTTAGAGCGTTATCCCTTAAAATTAATCTTGCTTGTAGGGTGTGCTGGGGCTTTCCCAGATATTTACCTAAAAAAAGGGGACGTGGTTTTGGCTACAGGGGAGATTTGGGCCGAAGCAGGGGCCTATACCGAAAAAGGCTGGCAGTCTCTAGCTGAGATTGGGTTGCCTTATTGGGAAAAGGGTAAAACGCAACAATACAATTGTTTTTTGGTTGACCGATTAATGATTAAGACTTTAATTAAAATTATTCCCGAAGTTTTGCCTCCAAAAGTGGGGTTTAAATCTGGTCTTTTTCTTACTGTAAGTGCTACTACTGGTAATAAAGAAAGATTACGGCTTATGAAACGGCGCTTTCCTGAAGCAATTTGCGAAAACATGGAAGGTGCAGCTATTGCCCAGGTAGCTCAAATTTATAAAGTCCCGTGGGTGGAAATGCGGGGGATAAGTAACTTTGTTGGCGAATATGACAAAACAAAGTGGGATATAGATTGGGCGGTCCAAAACTGCCAACGCTGTTTAATAAACCTTTTAGCCAGAGGTCAGGAATGGATACCATCAAATTAGGTTTTTCTTCTTGTCCCAATGATACCTTTATGTTTGCGGCTCTAGTCAATAAATGGACTGAGAATTCATATTCTTTCAGAATTACAATAGACGATGTGGAGGCGTTAAATTCATCGGTATTGAAGGGCACTTTGGATATTTCTAAAGTTTCCTGTCATATCTTGCCTTATGTGGGAGAACAATACTGTTTCTTGCCAGTAGGGGCAGCTTTAGGGAGGGGATGTGGACCGCTACTAGTCACTCGGCCCTCATTTTCTTTGTCTGACTTATCTAAGGCTGTGATTGCAGTGCCTGGACGCTATACCACAGCCTATGCCTTGCTCCGTCTTTATGCCCCTGAGATAAAAGAAACACAAGTGGTGTTTTCCCGGTTTGATAGAATTATGCCTGAGGTTGAATCCGGAAAGGTAGATTTTGGTCTGATTATTCACGAGGGCCGGTTTCTCTATTCCCAGTATGGACTTAAAGTCGTGTTAGATTTAGGTGAATGGTGGGAAAAAAAGACCAATTTGCCTTTACCACTAGGAGGAATTATAGCTAAAAGGAATTTAGGCCATCGTTTTTTGAGCACTTTCAGCAGTTTATTAAAAAAAAGTATCCTTTTTGCTTATAACCATTATGAGACAGTATTGACCTATGTGAAACAATATGCATGTTACCTAGATGAGCACGTGATTAAGAATCACATCAACTTATATGTCAACCAGTTTAGCCTGGATTTGGGGGAAGAAGGCAAGCAGGCAATAGAAGCGTTTCTTCAACTTATGAAAATGAACTTAGACACGCCTGACGTTGGCAAAGTCTTTTGCATTTAGACTTAGAACAATTATACTAGGAGGAGGATATGAAGGCACTAGTGACAGGGGGAGCGGGTTTCATCGGTTCCAACCTGGCTCTTATTCTAGTAGAAGAAGGTTGGGAAGTGGTAGTTCTAGACGATTTTTCTAGCGGTGATTACAGAAACTTGCTGGGTTTTAAAGGTGATGTTATTGCCGATGACATTTTAAATGTAGATTTAAATCGGTTTAAAGATATAGATGTCTTTTTTTATCAAGCTGCAATTACAGATACGACGGTAAGAGACCAAAAACTGATGATGCAGGTTAATGTAGAGGGATTTAGACGTTTTTTAGATTTTGCGGTTAAGCATCATCGGCCTTTTATTTATGCTTCTTCAGCCGGCACCTATGGAAATATACCTGCCCCACAGCGAGAAGATATGGCTGGAGCTCCTAGTAATATTTATGGTTTTTCAAAGTGGATAGATGATTGTTTGGCCTTTCAATATATGAAAATTGCTGATTCTCTTATTGTTGGCTTAAGATATTTTAATGTATTTGGCCCTAGAGAAGACTATAAGGGTAAAATGGCTTCTATGATTTGGCAGTTAGCCAATCAGATGAAGGCTGGGCAAAAGCCAAGAATTTTTAAGTGGGGAGAACAGAAGCGAGATCAGGTATATGTTAAAGATGTTGTTAGGGCCAACCTGTTGGCCTTGAGGGCCAAGAGGAGTGGCATTGTTAACATAGGCAGCGGTCAGGCTACTAGTTTCAATAAGATTATAAAAGTGCTAAATGAAGTTCTGGGAACACATTATGAGCCAGAATATATAGATAATCCTTATGCGGAATTTTATCAGGAATATACTCAGGCCGACCTTACTTTGGCCCAGGAGATTTTGGGTTATACCCCGCAGTGGACATTTGAAGATGCAGTCAAAGACTATATGCAAACAGTAGGATTTGTAGAGTAAACGGATATGGGAGAGAATAATTGACTTCTTAAATCCAGGGTGCTATTAAGGCGAAGAAAAGTTTTTAGCCGGGAGTTAAATGATGTTAAATTTTATGCGTAAGCATGCCCAATCTTGGTTAATAAAAGTTGCTTTTGTTGTCATTATTGTCGTGTTTGTTTTCTGGGGTGTAGGTTCCTTTCGAGCCAGACGGGCCCTTGTATTGGCTTATGTAAACGGAGAACCCATTTACTATCATGAATTTACTACCATGTTCAGGCAGGTAATAGACAGCTATCGGGCCCGCTTCAAGAACTTTAATGAAGATTGGATTAAAAAGCTAAATCTCAAACAGACAGTATTAGAACAGTTGATTGAAAGGAAGCTTTTGCTACAAAAGGCAAAAAAAATGGGCTTAACTGTATCAGACACAGAATTATGGCAGCTTATAACTCAAAATCCAGCCTTTCAAAAGGATGGTCAGTTTGACCCGAAACGCTATGAGACTATTCTGGCTAGATATCATTATACACCAGCACAATTTGAGACTTCTTTGAAAGAAGATTTGATTCTTTCTAAATTAAGGCAAATAGTGCAGAATTTGGCTCATGTTTCTGAAGCCGAGGCCTATGAGGCCTACCGCTGGAGCCATCAAAAAATAAATCTGCAATTTTTGTCCTTTAACCCTGAAGATTTTACTAAGGGACTACACCCAAAGGAAGATATTCTGAAACAATACTTTACTGAACACAAAGGTGATTATCTCATTCCCCGTCAACTTAAATTAGTTTATGTAAAAATATCTTTCGCAGAACTTATGGATGAGGTTGAACCTAGCCAAGCAGAAATTGAACAGTTTTACAAAAACAACCTAGAGATGTTTCACGAACCCCAAAAAGTATGTGTCCGTCATATCCTTTTTCGCGTGCCCGCAAATGCATCCAAAGAAAAAAAGGAAAAGATGCGCAAACGTGCTGAGATGGTGTTAAAGCAGGCAAAGCAGGGCAAGGATTTTGCTAAGTTGGCTCAAAAATATTCAGAAGATAAAGCTACCGCCTCAAAAGGTGGCGATTTGGGTTGTTTCCCTAAAGGGTTAATGGTCAAGCCTTTTGAGAAGGCCGCTTTCTCTCTACCAAAGGGAGGTATTTCTGATTTGGTAACGACCAGATTTGGGTTTCATATCCTGAAAGTTTATGACATCAAAAAAGAAAGAACAAAATCTCTGGCTGAAGTAAAGGAGAAAATTACACAAAGGTTAAAAAGAGAAAAGGCAAAAGAGAAAGCCCTAGAATTGGCAAATCGTATCTATGCCCAGGCCATTTTAGAAAACAGTTTGCATAAAGCAGCATCAAAATATAACAGGTCCATCCAAGAGACTAGCTATTTTAGTGAAAAAGAGTGGGCAGTTGAGATTCCTGTCCAGTTGAAACAGCAAATATTGTCTCTTAAAAAAGGAGAAATTACTGCTCCGTTAGAATGGCACCAAGGGTATATACTGGTGCAGGTAGAAGACAAAAAGCCAGAACGGATACCTACTTTTGAGGAAGTAAAAGAAACAGTGAAGGCTGATTGGATTGCTATAGAAGCCAAAAATAAGGCCCGAGAAAAGGCAGAAAATGTGCTGGCCTTATTGAAAAAAGGTCAAAGTATGCAGGAAATAGCATCCAGATATAAATTAAAAATTGATGAAACTGGACTTTTCCCTCCTGGAATAATTCCTAAAATTGGTTTTGCTTTAGATGTAGTAAAGAGTGTATTCTCTCTGAGCCTCAACCAGCCTTTATTGGACAAAGTGGTAGAGATAAACGGTAAGTTTTATATTTTAAAACTCAAAGAGCGAAGAGATGTAGATAAAGCTGAATATGAAAGGAATAAAAAGAATTTCAAGAAAGACCTTTTAATCCAACGGCGGGCGGCTTTATTCCAAACCTGGATAAACGAAATCCGCAAACAGGCAAAAATTAAGGTCAAACAAGAGATGTTGCAATAAATTGTTAATCCATCTACGCTTAAATCTTGCAATCTATGTTTACCCGTGGAATAAATTTTTGCATTCCACTGGCTGAATCTGTGTCCTAAAAAGAAGTTCCTCTTCTATCGATGCTTTAGCCGCAAGAGGAGTTCTGCTTCCCGAGTGAGAATGTAATAAGTATGGTTCATGTGTTTTGTTTTACGCCAGCCTTTTGGTTTTAAAAATCTGCCTTCTACCCTTTGTATCCATCCCTGCTTTTGCAAGGTCTTAAGCAGATCCATTGCATCTTTTAACTCTAAGGTTAATTCCCGCGCTATAAACTTAGCGCAATTAGGGCCGTGATTGTAAAGATGTTCTAAAATAGCTCTTTCAGTTAGAGAGAGATTTTGCCACTTTATTACTTAGGGATTTTTCAGTTTGTCCAGTCGCTTTTTATAAAACGAAATCTGGTCATTCAGGTCTTTTAACCCCCAGGCATAGACATAGCTAAAACGGGCATCGTGTCCAGCCTGGGTTAAAAAGCGAAATTTAATAGTGCTAAAAAAACAGAAAAAATAGAGGTCAAGACAAACAGGATATCCCTCC
>JAGHCL010000025.1 GCA_021160485.1 Candidatus Desulfofervidaceae bacterium | reverse complement strand
TTTGTTAAGTTTATTTATTATAACTCAGGCCACCCTCTTTTTACAGGAATTATAAGATATCACCCAGATTTCCCATTTTAACATTGATATATCTTACTCTTATTTAGTCATAAAAGACAAAACCGTAGACAACAATGCTGTCCGCCTTAAAGGGGAAATAGATGACGGAGATGCCCATTTAGTAGGTCTTAGCGTAAGTTATGTCTTCTGATACATTATTCAGTTGAGATTTTTAGGAGAATCCTGCTTGACAGTAAAGGTTTTTTATTGCTAAAAGGTTTGATAAAAAATAAAGAGCATCGTTTATGGTAAAACAAAAGGCAGGTTCTCCATCTCGTTTAATGCTCATTAACGCTGATGAACCTGAAGAAGTACGAGTTGCCTTAGTAGAAAAAGGCAAGTTAGAAGAGTTTTATATTGAGACTGCTGCTCAGGGTCAAACCCGAGGGAATATTTACAAAGGGATCGTTTGTGATATCGTGCCCAGCCTTCAGGCCGTGTTTGTAGACTATGGAGCAACAAAACGTGGTTTCTTACAAATTGATGAAATCCACCCTGAATACTTTCTTTCTCCGGCAAAAGGAAAGCCTCTGGTAGAAAGGGTATTAAAACCAGGACAGGAAATCTTAGTCCAGGTCATTAAAGAAGAAACCCTACATAAAGGAGCCGCCCTTACTACATATTTGGCCTTACCGGGACGATATCTGGTCTTGACTCCAGGGCAGAAAAATGTGGGTATTTCCAGAAAAATTACTGACGAGAAAGACAGAAAGAGACTAAAAGAAATTATAAACTCCTTTTCGCTTCTACCTGGAGTAGGAGTTATTGTCCGCACAGCCGCAGCTGGCAAGACAAAATTGGAGTTGGCCCGTGATCTTAGATATCTACTACGGCTGTGGGAAACAATAAAAAAGAAGGCTCAAAGTGTTCCAGCACCAGCCTTAATCTATCAGGAAGTAGATTTGCTCTTGCGAGCAATACGTGATTATTTCAGTGCCGATGTAAGAGAAATATGGGTGGATAATGAAGAGGCATATAGAAAGGTAAAAGAGTTTATGCGTCTTGTCTCCCCTCGACATGGACGTGTGGTTAAAAGGTATAAACAGGCATTGCCTATCTTTACCCACTTTGGTCTGGATGACCAAATCGCTCAAATTTATCAAGATGTTGTTTCTCTCCCCTCAGGTGGGGAAATTGTCATTCAAACAACTGAGGCCCTTACAGCCATAGATGTCAATTCGGCCAGCACACAGGAAAAAAATCTTGAACAAACGTCTTTTAAAACCAATCTGGAAGCAGCAGAAGAAAGTGCCCGCCAAATTAGATTGCGTGATATTGCCGGATTGATTGTGATTGACTTCATTCAAATGAGGGACAAAAAACACCTGTTGAAAATAGAAAAGCAGCTTCGGGAGGCTTTAAAAAAAGATAGGGCTCGGGTAGATTGCACTAAAATGTCTAAATTTGGCCTGATTGAAATTTCCAGACAACGATTGCATCCTTCCCTTATTGCCATTACTACCTGTCCTTGTCCTTTGTGTGAAGGCAGGGGGTTTATTATGTCTACCGAAGTCAGGGCCTTAGAAACCTTACGTCGGATCAAGATGGAAATAGCCCTTACCCACCCAGAACAAATTACATGTAAGCTACCCCTGGATGTAGCCAATTATTTGCTTAATAAGAAACGAAGAATATTGACAGAATTGGAACGACATTTTAAAATAAAACTTTTGTTGGTAGCAGAACCCAGCTTGAAACCTTATGAGGTAAGGTGTGAAACGTCAGCTAAAGATTTTACAGGAGAAAAAGCATGCCCCAAAGAAGGATTCACCTAGTTAGAACTCTTTCTTATCAGGTGGAGATTCTGGAAGACCGCTGCAAGGGATGTCAGTTGTGTATTAAAGTCTGTCCCAGACACTTGTTAAAGCTTTCGCAGCATGCTAACGAAAAAGGTTATTTAGTAGTAGAATGGCAATATTCTAAAACTCTAGGTTGCATTGGTTGTGGCCTGTGTTATCAAATCTGTCCTGAGCAGGCCATTAGAATTTATGCTGAGGTAGAAAGATGAGTAGAGTTTACATGAAGGGAAATGAGGCTATTGTAGAAGGAGCCTTAAGGGCAGGTTTGGAAGGTTTTTTTGGTTATCCAATCACACCATCCAGTGAAATTATTGAAGGTCTGGCAGAAAGATTTTTTGCTGACCGGGAAAGGGAAAGAAGGGGCGAAAAGCCTATGTATCCTAAGTTCCGCGTTTTCTTACAAATGGAAAGTGAACTTGCTTCTATTAACGCAGTCATGGGTGGCGCTTCCGTAGGTTGTCGGGTGATGACGGCTTCGTCCAGCCCAGGTATCAGTTTAAAACAAGAGGGCATTTCTTATATTGCCGCTTGTGAGTTGCCCTGTGTTATTATTAATATAATGCGAGGGGGACCGGGTCTAGGAAGCATTCAGCCAGAACAGGGTGATTATTTCCAGGCAGTAAAGGGCGGTGGTCATGGGGATTATAAACTCATTGTATTTGCCCCTAACTCTGTACAAGAAATGGCAGAACACACAATGTTACTTTTCAATCTTACTGATAAATATCGCACTCCTGGAATGCTATTAGCAGATGGATATTTGGGACAAATGAAAGAGTCTATGGAATTTCCAGATGTGCCCATTGAAGAATATGAAAAACCCTGGGCAGCAACAGGAATGGGAGATAGAGAAACTCAAAACACAATTGAATTTTTGTTCCTTACCCCTGAACCAATGGTGGAAGCCAAAACAAGATTATTACAAAAATATAAACAAATTGAAGCCAATGAAGTAAGATATGAGGATTACAAAATTGACGATGCCAAAATTTTGGTAACTGCCTTTGGTACACCCTCCCGCGTTGCCAAGGCAGCCGTAGATCAAGCCCGAGAGAAAGGTGTAAAGGTAGGCTTAATACGTCCCATTACACTTTGGCCTTTTCCCTATCAGGTCTATGCTGACCTAACCACACATCAAATTGATAGAGTGTTGGTAGTAGAAATGTCGTTTGGTCAGTTTGTAGAGGATGTACGTTTAGGTGTAGAGGGAAGAGCAGAAGTAAAACTCTACGCCCGTTATGGTGGAATTGTCCCAACGGAAAAAGAAATTTTAGAAAAAATTATGGAGTTGGTCTAATGCGTGTATCAGCTTTAATACCAAAATATCCAGAACCTGAAACCTATATGGGTCACACCCACTATTGTCCTGGGTGTGGACACGCCACCCTGCATAAACTGCTGGGTGAGGTGGTAGATGAACTTGGAATTAGAAAGAGAGTTATTATGATTGAACCTGTAGGGTGTTCTGTGCTAGCCTTGAAGTATTTAAAATTTGATGGCATTCAGGGTCCTCACGGCCGGGCACCAGCCATTGCTACAGCTGTAAAAAGATTACGTCCTGAAAGCATTGTTATTACTTATCAGGGTGATGGCGATTTAGCTGCCATCGGGACGAATGAAATTATTCATGCGGCAAACAGGGGAGAACTCTTTACGGTGGTTTTTGTTAATAATGCTGTCTATGGCATGACCGGAGGACAGATGGCACCCACAACTTTATTAGGACAGAAGAGCACTACTACGCCTACAGGTCGGTTTGCCGAATTCTGTGGTTATCCATTGCGAGTATGTGAACTGCTCAATACTCTAGATGCGCCGGTTTATCTGGAACGTGTGAGCCTATTTGATGTAGAACATATTTTAAAAACTAGAGCGGCGCTTAAAAAGGCTCTTTTAAACCAGATTGAAGGACGTGGATTTTCTCTGGTAGAAGTGTTATCAAACTGTCCCACTAACTGGAAGATGACTCCAGAGGAATCTTGGGAGTTTGTTAAAAATGAAATGACAAAGGTCTTCCCTTTAGGGGTATTTAGAGACAAATAGGGCTGAACAATGAAAACAGAGATAATCATTGCTGGTTTTGGCGGTCAGGGAGTCTTGTTTTTAGGAGATTTAATTGCTTATTGCGCAATGAAAGAAGGCAAATATGTAACTTGGGTGCCTTCCTATGGTCCAGAGTCACGGGGTGGCACCTGTAATTGTCAGGTAATTTGTTCAGACCAACTTATTGGCTCACCTGCTATTGTCCACCCAGATGTGCTAATAGTGTTTAATCAACCGTCTCTCTATAAATTCTTACCCCGTTTGAAAACAAATGGAACTTTATTGTATGATAGTTTCCTCATCAAAGAGCTACCTGCCCGGGAAGATATAAGAGTCGTAGGAGTGCCTGCTTTCCAAATCAGTAAAATGGGTAACATGGTTATGATGGGAGCCTTTTTGGCTGTCACTAAAGGGATAAAACCGGAAACTGTCTACCAGACATTGGAAGAAAAACTCACAGGAGCTAAAGCAAAGTTTATTCCTGTTAACAAAGACGCAATTGAAAAGGGAATAAAATATATAAGTGATAAGTCGTTAGAAACAAGTAATGAGTAAAGTGTTGATGGGGAAAGCAGCAGTGAACAAGCGGGGGTGGGTTTACGTTATTCATTACTGATTACGGTAGGTATAAACGCATATAGGAGGCTCCAAAATGTGGCAACAGCTTGACCCCGCCCTGGTTAAAAAAATAAAGGCAAAGGTAGAAGAAGAACTTACTAAAAGAGAAATGGAAACGGTCCAATATTGGCTAGAAGAGTTAAATAAAGTCTATGCTCGTCATAAAGATATAAACACCCTCCAGAATGCCCTTAAACAACTAGCGCAACGGATGCAAAACAGAATAAGGGCATTAAAAGAAAATCTTTGATATGTCTGAGAAGATAGAATCTTTTTTACGTAAGCATATTATTAATAAAGCCAAAATACCATCTTTATCTCCTCTTGTCATTCGGCTTATTGAGGTAGCCAGCGACGAAAGGAACTCAGCAAAGGAACTAGCCCAAATCATAGAAAAAGACCCGGATTAGCTACACGTCTTATAAAATTGGCCAACCGTGCTTTTTTCGGGTTAAAGGAAAAAGCCAACCAGGCCATTTCCAAAATTAACCTGAAGTTAGAGGAAAAACTGCAACAGACCATCTCTCAACTGGAGCAAACGCAAGAAAAATCACATAAGGAATGTCTGCAAGCTACTTTAGATACTATCGCCCATGAAATCAGGAATCCTCTCATGGCTCTTGGTGGATTTGCCCGGCGGTTAGCCCAAATAGCAACAGATGATTCCGAGTTAAAAACTTACGCCCAAGTTGTTATCAACGAAGCTTCTCGTTTGGAAAGAGTTTTAAAAGATATAAATGAATATTGCCAGACAGGTAGCAAGTTTGTTTTTTTCTCCTTGCCAAAACAAAATAAATTTAGTATTTTGACCACGTGATAAAAATAATAGATTTACATAAAAAGTTTGGGAAAGTAGAAGTCCTTAAAGGAGTCAATTTAACTATCAACAAAGGGGAAATTACAGCAATTATCGGAAGAAGTGGCAGTGGGAAAACGGTTTTAGTTAAACATATTGTTGGTTTACTTAAACCAGATAAAGGACACATCTTTATTGACGGGAAGGACATAACACAATCCAATGAAAAGGAATTAAAAAAGATACGCCGCCGCTTTGGAATGCTCTTCCAAGAAGCTGCTTTATTTGACTCTATGACTGTAGAGGAAAATGTAGCTTTCCCTTTAAAAGAACACACAAAACTAAGCGAACAGGAAATTAAAAAAATTGTTAGGGAAAAATTGGCATTAGTGGGACTAGAAGGAGTTGAAAATAAAATGCCTAATGAGCTTTCTGGAGGAATGAAAAAGCGGGTTGGCTTGGCTAGAGCCATTGCCTTAGAACCTGAAATTGTTATTTATGATGAACCAACTACAGGGCTTGATCCTGTATCCAGTGCTTCTATTTATGAACTTATCCTGGATATGGAAAGGCAACTAAAAATTACCAATATTATCATCAGTCACGATGTGCCAACCATTTTTGCCATAGCAAATAAAGTAGCTGTTCTAAGTCAAGGGAAGATTATTGCCTATGATACCTCTGAGAAAGTAATCAAGTCTGATCACCCTGAAATAAAAAAGTTTCTTACCGCCCAAATGGCAGAATTTCGGTCTAAACTTCTAGAAATATTACCATAAAAAATGATTTTTACAGTTCTCACTTTGTTTCCAGATTTTTTTCTTTCTCCCTTTCAAACCAGTATTTTGAAGCGGGCAATTAGACACCGAAAAATTCAAATAAACATTGTTAATATTCGTGATTTTGCTGAAGGGAAACACAAGGTAGCTGATGATGCCCCCTATGGTGGTGGTCGGGGGATGGTTATGAAACCAGAACCAGTGATTAAGGCCATCCAACATGTAAAGGCAAAGGCAACTCAGGCTTGGACCATTCTCCTCAGTCCTCAAGGACGTAGATTTGATCAACTCGTTGCTCAAGAACTCAGTCAAAAACCTCATTTAGTATTTGTCTGTGGCCATTATGAAGGAGTAGATGAAAGGGTTAAGTATTTTATTGAAGATGAAATTTCTCTGGGAGATTTCATTCTTACTGGGGGTGAACCTGCGGCTTTATGTATTATTGATGCTGTCGCCAGACTGGTTCCTGGCGTAGTGGGCAAACCCCAATCGGTAGAAGAAGAATCTTTCACTATCGGCCTCTTAGAATATCCTCAATATACTCGGCCTTCTACCTATGCTGGCCATAAGGTGCCTGAAATCTTGCTTTCTGGCCACCACCAGCGAATTGCTCAGTGGCGGCGAAGACAAGCCTTACTTCGAACGCTATTATTAAGACCAGACTTACTGTCCCAAGCAGAATTAACCAAAGAAGACAAGGAATTTCTAAGAAAAATCTGCCAGGAAATATTAAAAGACGTTGAGCGTTAACATTGGTTAACGCCTTATCTAAAAACAAGTTAATATTTCCTGTATATCTATTTCTGAATTAATTATTCTCTTATTTCCTCCTTAACGGAAATGGCTACTTTGTAGAGCATAGTAAGAATTAGAAAACCAAGTGCCCATACAGCAAGGGTAATAAATGCTTCAGGGAAGGTAGGCCAGTAATCAGTTATCCTATCAAAAGGATTGGGAGTAAAACCACCAATAAGTAAACCAAGTCCCTTATCTATCCAGGTAGTAACAATGACTAACACACAGCATACAGCCAATGCACTCTCGTCTTTACGTATGCTGGGAATGACCAGAAGGATAATTGCTGTCAGCATTCCTATAAAACAGAACCACATCCAAGGAACAAGTTTTCCATGTCCTTCCAGGCCCACAAAGAGGAATTTAAAGTGCTGCATATGCTCCGGTATTTGGCTATAAACAGTAGTAAAGACTTCAAACAGAAAGAAACAGAAGTTGATACTAATACTATAAGTAACAATTTTTGCGAGGGTTTGAATTGCCTCTTTACCTGGATCAAACTTGGTATACTTCCTTATAATGAAACAGAAGAGGATAAGAAATGCAGGCCCAGCAGCAAAGGCCGAAGCCAAAAAGCGAGGGGCCATAATAGCAGTTAACCAAAAACCCCTTCCAGGAAGACCAGAGTAAAGAAAAGCCGTCACTATGTGAATGCAAGGGGCCCACACAATAGCAACATATGCCAGAAACTTCACCCATTTGGCTGGGGGTATTTCATTACGTTCTGCCTGTAAAGCCATCCAACCTACTACCATATTAAGGAGCAAATATCCATTCAGAACAATCATATCCCAAAACAAAATAGAATGCGGGGTTGGATGCAACAGGACATTAAAAAGGCGCATCGGCCGCCCAAGGTCTACAATGATTAGCGACAAGCACATAATGACAGCAGCTATTGCCAAAAATTCTCCTAAAACTGCAATTCTCCCAAATGTCTTGTAATTATGCAGATAGTAAGGAATAGCTACCATCACACCTCCCGCTGCCACTCCAACGAGATAGGTAAAGTTAGCAATGTAAAACCCCCACGAAACATCTCTACTCATGTCCGTTATTTTCAGACCTACCTTTAACTGCCAGAGATAAAGAATAAAACCTACGCCCACAACACTAAGTAAAAAGAACACCCATGTCCAATATCGCCGACTTCCAACTAGTGCCTTTTCAAACATAGCCACCCCTATACTATGTAATAAATTTGCGGCCCTGTACCAAGGCCAGGTTTACGTCTAATGGTATAGTGTGAGCGTAAAACCTTGCTCACTTCTGAATTTGGATCACCCAAGTCTCCAAAAATCAATGCTTTTTCCTTACAGGCCTCTACGCAAGCTGGGAGAAGACCTTTGTCAAGTCTCTCGGCACAGAAATCACATTTTTCCACCACACCTTTTGTCCGTGTAGGATATTCTGGATTTTCTTTCTTAATAAAAGGCCTGGGATCTTGCCAATTAAAACTCCTAGAGCCATAAGGACATGCCGCCATGCAGAATCTACATCCAATACAACGGTGCATATCCATCATCACAATAC
>JAGHCL010000164.1 GCA_021160485.1 Candidatus Desulfofervidaceae bacterium | reverse complement strand
CTACTACAGGAACACCACCTATAAGCACAGTTATTTGACCGTTATCTTCAAAGGCTGTTACATCAGCCAGCTCGGCTAACTGACGCACTAAATCATCTCGTTCATCCCGAAAATTGTTTGCATCCACTCCTTTAATTTCAATACCTCTTATTTTTTCGTTCAAATAGGCAATTTGTTGGGTAATGATATTGATTTTATCAACTACACCCTTTATTTCTGTATCTGTATCATTCTGCAGTTCTTTGATATCAGTGCTCATTTTCTGAAAGGTAGCAGCTAAAGTCTTTGTCTTGTTAACTAGATTATAGCGGTTAACCATACTTGTAGGATCTGCAGCTACATCTTCCCAGGCGTTCCAAAACGCATCTAGGGCTCCACTTAATCCCCCTCCTTGGACTTCGTTAAAAATATTCTCTAACCGGCCTAGGGCTTGTTTTTTAACTTCATAATATCCTAAGTTACCCAATTCATTTTGCCATTGCTTGGCCAAAAAAGGATCATAAGCCCGTTTGATTTTAACAACTTCAGCTCCTCGTCCAATCAAAATAGGCAAAGAAACAATAGGAGGTCTTTCTTGAAAGACTACTCCCCTTCGGGTAAATTTAGGATTTTCTGCATTAGAAATATTATCACCTGTGGTCATTAATGCTGTTTGTGCTGTTTTTAAAGAACTAATGGCTATGTCTATTAAGCCATAAATACCGTGCATCTATCCACCCTTTATTTGGCAAAAACATTATTGATAATAGAATTCTGAAGCAATCTTACAGCCACACCTTTTGGTTTCACTTCATACGCCCCTTTAGTAAGGGCTTCTTTTACTGAAGCAACTTTTTCTTTTCTAACTGCAGGTGTCTCTGCCACCACTTTTTTCAACCTTTGCAATTCTTGCGCCCTACCAGAAATCTGGACCTTTTCTTTCACAGTCCCTTTGTGAGCCGCTCCTGTCTTGTTCGGCTTGATGTTAAGCTGTTTTTGCACCCCTTTAGGTGCCTTCCTTGCCCGTTGTAAGACCACAGGATTTGTCCCAACTACCTTTCCTGAAATCTTCATTTCAGTTTCCCCCTTTTATTTTAACGTCTAATTTAGATATCGTCCTTTTCCCCAGAATGTTCGGGGGAAACAGAGTTTAAGACTTGGTTTTGAGTAAATTGCCGTAAAAGTAATTTCGCTAAACCTATGCCACCGCCCTCACTTACCTTTTTGGCCAATTGTTCATCTAATAAGGAAGTATAAATTTCTTTAGCCAAACCTCCATCAATTAAGTCTACTTTAGGAACTGTTTGCCGCATTACTTTTAACATATAGTAAATAAAAAATGACTCAAACTCTTGACAGGCTTGTTTTAAGGCCACTGGTGTGTTTTTTACATTTTTTATCTCAGTCGTTTCATCTATTTGAGTTAGAACAACATCTGCCTTCATTAAATTACCTCCAGTTCTGCTTGTAATGCTCCGGCGGCTTTTATGGCCTGCAAGATAGCAATTAAGTCTCTGGGAGTTGCTCCAATGGCATTTAAGGCCCTTACTAACTCCCCTATAGTGGCTGCTTGAGGCACTAAGTAAAGAGGGGTTTTTTCTTCCTTTATCTCTACTTTTGTCTCTGGGGTAACTATTGTTTCGCCTGTGGAAAAAGGTAAGGGTTGAGAAACCTTAGGAGTTTCTTTAATGATAATACTCAATCCTCCTTGAGCCACCGCCACCGTGGAAATGTGCACGTTTTCTCCAATTACCACTGTCCCTGTCCTTTCATTAACTACTACCTTGGCCACGGCATTGGGAGTAACCTCTAATCTTTCCAACCTGGCAACCAAATCTACAAGATTATCCTGATATTCATGGGGAATTGAAATCTTGATTGTAGTTGCATCAACTGCCTTGGCCAAAGAAGCACTTAAATTTTTATTGATGACAGATGCGACTTCGGCGGCAGTAGTAAAGTCAGGTTGATTTAAAACAATGGAGAGTTCATTATTACTAGCAAAATGAGTAGGGATCTCTCTTTCCACCATGGCCCCGTTTACTAC
This sequence comes from Candidatus Desulfofervidaceae bacterium, assembly GCA_021160485.1. Lineage (GTDB taxonomy): Bacteria > Desulfobacterota > Desulfofervidia > Desulfofervidales > Desulfofervidaceae > JAJSZL01. The sequence continues at coordinate 7,828 of JAGHCL010000164.1, read as the reverse complement.
CCTGCCCACAGTAAGAAAGTTCTTTCGCACTCTTCCACCAGCACCCCCACCCCCAAATCCACCAATAGAAATGGGGCCTTGTGCAACAGCATATATTTGACCATCCGGTCCCCGCAACGGCGTCATTAATAACATACCTCCTTCCAAACTTTTAGCATCACCCATAGAGGCCACTAAGGCATCTATTTTGCTGCCTGTCTTGGCAAAAGGAGGTATATTGGCCGTAACCATCACCGCTGCTACATTTCGAGTCCGAAGCTGTGCGGGATTTATCTTAACGCCAAATCTTTCTAGCATGTTTACAATTGACTGGAGTGAAAATATAATTTGCTGGCTATCGCCTGTACCTGCTAACCCTACAACCAGACCATAGCCAATAAGTTGGTTACTTCTCACTCCATATATATGAGCAATGTCCTTCAGACGCGCAGCATATACATTAACCCAAGACACAAGTAAGAAAATAGTCAGCAAAATTACCTTTCTCATGGCTAACTCCAAGGTTTTATGGATTAATGCGTATATGCGTTTATTGCGCTTAACCCAACAAACCAGCTTTCACCTATTTACACATCACTATTCACTATTTACTAGTCACTGCATTTAAAATGGCCATACGTTATCTAAAATTCTTATAAACCAACCTGGTTTCTGCTTATCGGCCACTACACCTTTACCACTATAAACAATTTCTGCATTAGCTATATCGGTAGAGAGCACAACATTATTAGTAGAAATATCTTCAGGGCGAACAATCCCTCGCAAAATCATGTATCTCCTTTCGTTATTTACAACCAAATCTCGCCTACCTTCTACGACTAGGTTACCATTGGGCAAAACTTGCACTACCTGCACTGCAAAGGTAGTAACCAACTTCTCACTACGGGTTGTCTCCCCTTTACCTTGAAAAGAGTTATTTGTACTGGTGGAAAAAGAAGTGGGAATTTTATCTGTTAGATCCAATCCAAAAAATTTATCCACACCGCCACTTGCTGTAGAAGTTTTGGAAGTCTTAGTTTGAGCTTTATTATAAGCAACAGCGCTTTCCACTACCTGCACAGTAAGGGTATCTCCTACCTGAAAGGCCCTGTGGTCAGCAAATAACTTGACTTGAGGACTTGTATCCGTGCATAGAGAGTATTCTGAATACGGCTTAGATACAGGGACGTTTACATTAGTATTTACTGGCGGGGGATAAGAACTAGATTTGGGAGTAGCACATCCTGTTATTAAAACTATTAAAATCAATCCTAAAAATATGATCTTTTCCTTTCGCATACTAAAACTCCACTTTTACCGTGTTAGCATCCACTACACGGGCATAAATTACCTTTCTTGAACCCAGATTTATCACTTTTATCAATTCTCCCTTACATCCATTTTCCTTAGCCTGTCCAGCAGCAACTACTTTCAAAACTGGAGATTCAGCTACGATTGCTACCCTATCCCCCCTTTTAATAAGAGGCACTTCTTCTATCATCCTTTGAGTAACAACCTCACCCACACGCATAGTTCGCCGAGCCTTTTTGCCTACAACTTCCCTTACGTCAGAAAAAATACCGGCAGGAATGGACAAAAATTCCCGTCTTTCAACCTTTACGTCTTTTTCTCCAATCACATTACCACGCATTAACGGGTGTGCGACTACCACTACAGGCACCCTTGCTTTTACTTTAGCTATGACCCAAGTCTTGGCCACAGAATTGCCATCTACAAAAAATACAATAGGTAGAGAATAACTTCCTATAAAATTGCCTTGACTGGGAGACAAACATTGAAAGCTGAGATGTCCTGGAGGTAGAGTCAAATCAGATTGAGCCTTTATTTGTTCAATCTGCACACCTTTTTTCCAAGGTACCCGCTCAAGGATGCAGCGGCGTGCAATCTTCTCTATTTCCTTTTTGGGAATACATACATAATCTCTGGTTATTTTAACGGTTGCTGGCATTTCCAACACATAATTCACTAAAGGAATACCACTCTGTTGTAAACGGGCCCGTAAGTAATCTTTAGAAATTTCCAGAGTAGCACCAGGAATGGCGATATTACCTAACACAACTTCTTTCCATTTTGGTGGCAAAACATCTACATTTTCAACAATATCTCCCAAACGCACCATTGCTGTCTTGACTTTTACCTTAGCTGGGATGCGTATAACACAAGGGGCGCTATATAAAGCTAAAGGAATTAAAACTAAACTTAATATAAAAACAGACATTGCTAAATCATCTTTGTATCTCCACCACCCCATGCCTCTCTGCTTTTCCGTTTCAGAATATTTGAGCAAATCGGAACAATTATTTATTATCCTTCGCATTTTTGCTGCCTTTTTTAGAATTATTAAGTTTCTCTAATAGCTCAATTATATGTTCATTTTGCTTGATAAGAATTAAATTTGTCTGTAACTGAAGACGGGTAAGTTCAACTAATTGCCTCAACAGTGCTTTTTCATTCCCATTAGTGCTGTAAGTAATCACATTCTGTTGAGGTTGACATTGAAACATCTTCGTAAATTCCTGATCAAGCCATAAATTTATCTCTTTAGGAATATAAGGATTGGCTGGCGTCTCAGCATAAACTTGCACACCTGAGAACAACCCCAAAAACCAAAGGCTAAAAAGAAAACATATAAATCTCTTTACCACTATGGGCTCCTAACGTTTTACATTATTGGCCATTTGCATCATTTCATCTGCTGTTTGTATAGCTTTAGCATTTACTTCATAGGCACGTTGGGCAATGATCATATTCACCATTTCTTCTACCACACTGACATTGGACATCTCTAAGTAGCCTTGAGCAATAGTACCAAATCCTTCTTCTCCCGGTGTGCCAATAATGGGCTCTCCCGAGGCCTCTGTGGGCATAAATAAATTGCGGCCAATACTTTTCAAACCAGCAGGGTTAATGAACTTTACTATCTGCAACTGTCCTACCTGAGATGCCTCAGTTTGGCCGGGCTGAGTAACAGAAACAGTGCCATCGGTGCCAATGGTGATATTTTCAGCGTCTTCTGGAATAGCAATCTCTGGTTGAAGCAGATAGCCATCAGAAGTCACAATCTGGCCCTCACGGTTTAATTTAAAGGCACCACAGCGGGTATAGGCCAGCTCACCACTGGGCAAAAGAATCTGAAAGAAACCATCTCCTTCAATCGCCATATCCAAAGGATTGTCTGTTTTCTGGTAATCCCCTTGTGAAAATATTTTTTGCACCGCCACCGGGCGAACACCCTGTCCCAATTCAATGCCTGTAGGAACAACTGTTTGGGAAGTAGATGCCGTCCCAGGGGCAAGTACAGTCTGATACATTAAATCTTGAAAATCTGCCCGAGAGCGTTTAAAACCTACAGTATTAACATTGGCTAAATTGTTGGAAATGACATCAATATTTAAATTCTGTGCTTCCATGCCTGTAGCCGCAATCCATAATGCCCTGAGCATTGTTATACCCTCCTGTATTTAAACTTTAATTTAGCTCCTAAATTTAGGTCCTTACGGACCCCACTTCGTTCACTGCTTTCCCTGTTGTTTCGTCTATGGTCTGGACGATCTTTTGGCAGGTTTCATAAGTCCTAAGCACATCAACCATATTAACCATCTCTTTTACTACATTCACATTTGATTCTTCCAAGTACCCTTGCCATATTTCTCCAGAAAATCGGTAAGAAGGAGAAACCCCACTCGGAGGGACAAGCAGACTAGTGCCCAAGCGTAAAAGATTATTAGTAGGAAAAGTAGCTATCCTTAATTTGTCCACGACTTTACCATCAACAACCACCTGGGCATCAGAAGTAATTTCCAATTTGCTTCCCTTTACGACAATAGGCCCTCTCTTGCCTAATACTAAAAAACCTTCTTTTGTCACTAATCTCCTCTTTGCATCTAAAGAAAAATCACCACGGCGGGTAAATCCTATACCCATTGGTGTCTTTACCGTAAAGTAACCCTCTCCTTGAATAGCAAAGTCAAAAGAATTTCCAGTGTTATGGATATTACCAGCAGAAAGGTCTGTCTTCACCTTTTCCATTGTTGAGAGGAAATACTGCTGAAAAGTAATAGCATCCTTTTTGTAACCAGGCACATTGGCGAAGGCTAAATTAGTAGTAATGACATTCAACTTTTCTTCCTGAACAATGCTACCTGAAAGACCGATATATATACCAGGATGCATAAGTTACCTCCTTACCGTTTAAGATTGACAAGCTCGGTCAACATCTCATCGCTAGTGGTAATAACTCGGGCATTGGCCTGAAAGGCACGCTGGATGAGAATCATGTTGGTAAATTCTGTTGCGAGATCAACATTTGCCATTTCTAACGATCCAGAAAGAATTTTACCACGCCCACCTGTATTGGGCACTCCAACTACCGCCTGACCAGAAGCAGTAGTTGAATTATACAGATTGTCCCCTACTTTAGACAGATTCCACGGACTGGCGAAATTAGCTAAAGCAATTTGGTAAAGTCTCTTTACTTGACCATTGGAAAATAAACCGTCAATAACACCGTCTGAATCAATAGAAATGTTAACTAAATCTCCACCGGGATAACCATTTTGTCCTAAGAAATTGGTAGAAAAGGGCAAGGAAAATTGGGTAGAACCATCCAGGCCCGTGCCTCCTTCGTTTGTACCAGTGCCATAATCAAAGGTAACGTTTTGAGAAGCCGCCCCGCCTCCGAAATCAATGGTAATGGCACTAGAACTATTATCATCGTATAGAGAACCGTCGGAGTTAAACGAAAGGTTTTGAGAACCAGCGTATACCAGGTCTCCGTCTGCATTTGTATATACATAATGCGCTGCCCATGTATTATCCGTAGTACTATCTTTAACAAAGTATATACTCACAGCATGGTCATTACCCAAGGAATCATAAACGGTGAGTGTGGTAGAATAATTGAAGGCATCGGAGGGAGGTGAAGAAGTAAGAGTATCACCCGCAGCATAAGATGACCACCAAGTAGCATTAGAAGGGGCACTCTCTCTTGCATCCAGGTTGACTTTAAGATTAACATTAGTTGTTGCCTGCGCTTTAGAAACTACATTCGCTAAGTTGATAGCTCCTAAAGTGCTGCTAATCGTGCCAGTATCACTGAGCTCCCAACCTTGGAGTTTATATCCTTCTGGTGTGACTAAATACCCATCTTTATCTAAAATGAAATTACCAGCCCGAGTGTAATAATTTGCCTCATTGTCATTAACAATAAAAAAACCATTGCCATCAATAGCTAAATCTGTAGTAATACCTGTAGTAATAATAGAACCCTGCATAAGATTTGGAATTGTGCTGCTCACTCTGACACCACCACCTATACTTAAATTGCCAATAGAAGAAGCCAATAAATCAGCAAAGGTATTGCGCGAACCTTTAAATCCAATTGTATTCACATTGGCAATATTATTACCGATCGTGCCCATGGCCAAACTTGTGGCCCCAAGACCACTTAATGAGGTAAATAATGATTTTAACATCTTCCTACACCTCCTTTTAAAATTTATTCTTGCGTAGTTACATCATTAACAGTTAAGATCCGACTCAGTCCAATTATCTGATTAGTACCGTTAAGCTGTAGATAAAGCTGGTCATTGTTAAATTCAGCCCCTGTAACCTTGCCTGAAACATAAGTATCTGCCTTGACTTCAGCTCCATCGGCAGTCAGGGCCACTACCGCAAAGGTATACTCTCCTTGAGGTAAAGAATGCCCTGCATCATCCTCACCATCCCATAAAACAGTATGTTCTCCATCAGATTGTTGCCCCATATCTAGTGTTCTTACTAAATTGCCATTGCTATCATAGATTTTAATTGCCACCTGCTCCGCTTCTGCAGAAAGAGAATAATGCAAGCTAGGTTGTTCCCCTTCCTTCAGGTAAATTACGTTTCCTTCAGCTTTAACCTCTTTACCCAACAGACTGAGAGCAAGAAGATTGTTTATAGAGGCTTGATAATTTGCAAGAAGCTCTGTGTGACTTTCCATATTATGTATAGCCTCTAACTGAGCGAACTGGGATAATTGGGCTACAAATTCATCGGGTTTAAGAGGATCAAGTGGGTTCTGATTTTGTAATTGAGTAATTAAAAGCTGGTAAAAATCATATTCATCTAAAGTATTGGGAGACTCAGGCGTTTTACGTGTCCCACTCTGAGTTATTCCCTGAAGTTCATTTATTTGGTTCACTAACATTTTAAAGCCTCCTTTTTGAATTATTGACATAATGTCATGCCCAAAAATCCACCTCCCCTTTTGATCCAAAGGTTATCTTTTTCTCAGATACAGGTTTTACAGCAACTTCTCTTTCCTTTAGTTCTTTTTTCAAAAAAGGATTACCCCGTTTTTTCTCGTCTGGCGTGTGAGCAGAAGGGTGATCTCCAAGGGCTACACTGAATTCACTTACTTGAACTCCATGTCCTCCCAATACTTGTCGTAAGATGTGCAAATCAGACTCTATGAGTTCTTTAGTAACATGATTAGCTGCAATAAAATGAATCTTTAACGTCCCGTCTTCCATTCCTACCTTGATTTTTAATTCTCCTAGAATCTCAGGTTTCAATTGAATAGTAACCTCATGTTTCCCTTCTTTAAGCTGAACCTCTATCTTTTTAGTAATCTGGTCAATAACCCCGTGTTTATCAATTTTTACAGAGCTTGGTTCTATTTTTACCTCTTTAGACATTGATACATCCGCATCTGCCTTTAAGTCCTGATGTAAAGAGATAAAATTAGGTTTTTCTTCTTTTATATCCTCTTTTGCTGTAACCTCTTTAACTGTTTTTTCTTCTCTGTCCTCTGATTTCATAACTTGCTCCATAACTTCATGGACAAACTGCAAGGCATTATTCAAACTCTTTCTTGCCCCTTCAGCCTGAGCTAGGGCTATCGGGACTTTAGCCTGCCCAGAATGATTATCAACAGACTTGCCATGAGGAGCTATCTCCTTAAATAATTCAACTTTACGAAGGTTTTCCCCTTCGTGATTTTTAAAATCTAGTTTTTCTTCTAATCTATTTAAAAAAGAAGAAAAATCCTTTCTGATTTTTCCTTTTTCTTTTGTATTAACATCAATTTCTTCTTCAAGGCCTTCCAATAATACTTTCCCCTGTGAAAAATGACCAGAAAAATCAGAACGAGGATTGCTTTTGAGGCGTTCCGTAGAACCTTCGGTCTCCTTCTCTGATAATAAAGCTCGGACTTGAAAAATTAATTCCTTCAATGTATCAATCTTTAAAGGATCCTTCCCATCCGCTTGAACTGCCTTTTCTGTCAGATTTTGCGTATTTCCAGAAAGAACTCTCATCATTACACATAAAGCCATCTCAACATCTTCAGGAGACCTCTCAACACCCTCCTTAGCCAGAATTTCCTGAATTTTCTCCCATCCCTTTTTTACCTCTTCCACGTCCTTATCTGCCTTTGTCGACAATACCTTCAGGGCCTCTAGCAGCATTCCTTTCTGTTTTATTCCTACTTCTATTCCTGAAGTCTCGTTGGCCCCTATGTCACTTAAAGGAACATTGGCGTAAGAGAGCACTTGCCCTGAGGAAGAAGAAAAATTAATTTTTGCCCCGTCTCCAGATGTATCTGTTTGGGATATTTCCGAGTGCTCTTGAGATTGAAGTATTTGAGAGGACAGTAATTGAATAAATAACTGAAGAAGAGGGCCAAAACCACCTTTTGGATGCGCCATAAGATCTTTTTGCTTCAAATTCAAAAGGGGCTTTTCTCCCATTTCTTTTAAATTTGCTAACCAAACCCCTTTCATCATTTTTTTCTCCTACTATGAATTATGTTATTTTTATACTTACTAAAATAAAATATATTATTAAT